>JBIKNH010000024.1:0-29263 GCA_044358815.1 Pseudanabaenaceae cyanobacterium
TTCCGGTAAAACCCGACAAAACTGCGGACGAGTTTCGTAAATTGTGCAATTACGATTGATTTGGTCAAAATAAATGCACCAACCATCCGCCCCAGCCATCAACAGATATTTGGTGTAATCCTCTGGCGTAAGATACTCCGCCACGTCAGGACGTTCTTCTGGGGCGAGACGACAGCAAGCGCCACAACTATTAATACATTGCCAAGTTGCCATAATTTTCTGAATGCTGATGAATGATTGATGCTTCGCCAAATAGCTCAAGGCTCCCAATTATACAATAATCATCGGGTTGTAATCATAGAACAGCCCAATTACGGTATAGTGATGCTGTGAGATGCTCTGAAATACGGCACAAACACAGCGCAAACACAGCGCAAAAAATCTGAGAAATACTGATTGATGTTTGGCAACATTTAGGAATAGTTCAGGAATAGTTTAGGAATAGCTAAGGAATAGTTTAGGAATAGCTAAGGAATAGTTTATGCAGCGGCGTAAGTTTGGCAAGATTTTAGGTTGGTCAACTTTATTTTTACTCAGTGCCTGTGGTGCATCAAAAAACGGCGGTAATGCGGGAGGTTCGGGAAAAGTAGTCTTTTGGACTATGCAACTTAAGCCGCAATTTGATGGTTATATGAAAGATTTGATCGCCGCTTTTGAGAAAGTCAATCCTGAAACCAAAATAGAATGGGTAGATATTCCTTGGGCAGAAATGGAAAGTAAGATTTTGAGCGCTGTAGCAGCGAAAACCGCCCCCGATGTGGTGAATCTCAATCCTCAGTTTGCCGCAAAATTAGCCGAAAAGAAAGCATTATTAGATCTTAATTCCTTGGTTGGTGAAAAGGAACGGAGTGCTTATTTCCCAAATATTTGGCAGGCAAATCAGTTAGGTAATGCGACTTTCGGTTTACCTTGGTATGTGGCAACGGATGTCACCATTTTTAACCGCGATCTATTTGAGAAAGCTGGACTAAATCCGAATCAAGTGCCCAAAACCTACGAACAATTGGCTCAAGTTGCCGCCCAAATTCGCAGTAAAACTAATAAATATGCTTTTTTACTCACGATGGATGGGGGGCAAGTTCTAGAATCAATGGTGCAGATGGGCATGAAATTAACCGATCCTTCCGGAAAAGCGGCATTCAATGACGATGCAGGAAAAGCCGCTTTTACCTACTGGGTGAAACTCTTTCAGCAGCAATTAATTCCTCGTGAAACCTTAACAGAAGGACATCGTAAAGCCATTGAACTATATCAGGCGGGAGAATTAGCGATGCTGCTCACCGGACCGCAATTCCTGCAAACTGTGGCACAAAATGCCCCCGATATAGCAAAAGTAAGTGATGTTGCGCCGCAAATCGTGGGCAGCACAGGGAAAAAGAGCGCCGCAGTGATGAATATTACTGTACCCACCATCACCCAAAATCAAGCCGCTGCGGTTAAATTTGCCCTGTTTTTGACTAATAGCACCAATCAATTGGAATTCTGCAAAGTGGGAAATCTTCTTCCTTCCACAATTCAGAGTGCTCAAGATAGTTACTTCACTAAAGCTGCTCCAGATGCGCCAGCCTTGGAACGAGCTAGGGTTGTCAGTGCCAGCCAGTTAAGTGATGCCGCAGTTTTAATTCCCCCTGCGAAGGATGTGGACAAATTACGGAAGATCATTTACGAAGAACTACAGTTGGCGATGCTGGGGGATAAACCCACTGATAAAGCCCTAAATAATGCCGCAGAACGATGGAATAGTCTCTAAGTCTTGAGAATAGCAATTGAGGATAGCGATTCACATCGGGAAATCCTCTATAACTGATCTATAAACTTTCTAGAACTAGTCTATGAATCAATCACTGACTTACATTATTATTCCTGTACATAATCGCCGCGAAATAACCCTAAAATGCTTACATAATCTAGCAGTTAATGGTGATTTGGAATCTTATTCGGTAATTGTAGTAGACGATGGTTCAACCGATGGAACAGCAGTTGCAATTCGCCAAAACTATCCGAATGTGATTATTCTGGAAGGTGATGGTAATTTATGGTGGACTGGTGGAATTATGAAAGGTATGGAGTATGCCTATCAACAGGGTGCAGAATACTTAATCTGGCTCAATGATGATTGCTATCCAGCCAAGGATGCTATATCGAAACTTCTAGAATTTTGTCGGCATCACCCAAAAACAATTGTAGGTGGTCAATCCCTTGATCCTCAAACTTTAGAACCAAGCTATGGCGGAATTATTACCCATAGAAATAAAATCATTCCTGTTTATGCACCGCCAGATAATTCTATAGAATGCCAGGGATTAAATGGTAATTTGGTATGTTTTCCGGTATCAGTAATTCCATTAATTGGTTATCCTAATGCTCAACTTTATCCTCATTATCACGGAGATACAATCTACACCCATATTGCCTGGAAGAAAGGATATAAGTTAATTGTTCTAGGTGCAGCATTAGCGCTCTGTCATAACGATCATTTGGTAATTTCCTGGTTAGTTCCAGAACGCCCACTATGGAGTTATTGGCAAGATTATTTTAGAATAAAATCGCCTTTTTATTGGCGAGGTGAATTAAATTATTATCGAGAAATGTTTGGTATATTTGGCGTATTTTTCTATCTTTATCAAAGAATCATTAAGCTAATTGCTTTTACAATAATTGATGTTATAATTCCATTGAAAATTCGCCAGAAGATCAAGCAAAGTAAAACCGCAGAAACCTCAGTAAGAAACCCTATAAATTAAGTTATGAAAGTACTATATGATATTTCTATTTTAGGTCAAGGATACATTAATCCTAAAGCCAGAACAGGCATTTTTAGGATGGCTGAATCATTAATATTGCATCTATTACAATCTAGCGATTCTAATCAATTAAATAATGACTTAGAAATTAAATTGGCATCTCTGAACCAAGACAGTACTATTTTGGACCAAATTAGTAGCTATTGGTATCTTCAAGAATTACAACCAGAGTTCATATCCAATTTAATTGATATTTATCACAGCCCGCTAAGATTAGATTTTTTATATCATAATATAATTGAAATTGAATCTCTACTAATTCAAAGGTTTCCTAATAATAATTTAGCCTATAAACTATCACGAGTTTTTGATCGATTAACGATTGAACTAGCGAACATAGAAACAAGAATTAGTTCTTCTAATGAGCTTAGTCAAGTTGATATCTATCATTCGCCTTACTTCCCTTTTGCTGATTATAAGTTTCCCAAAGCGCAAAGAGTTTTAACCGTCCATGATTTAATTCCAATTCTTTTTCAGGAATGGGTGACTAAGCGAGTATATCAGCGTTTTCTGCGTACCATCTCTAATATTGACCTGAATCGTGATTGGGTGACCTGTGATTCGGAACAAACTAAAAGAGACTTCTGTAATTACACAAAGATGAGTTCTGAGCGCGTGTTTGTGACTCCATTGGCTGCATCATCGATTTTTCGTCCTATTCGCAATCATACAATCATCCAGCAGGTATTGGAACGTTATCACATCAATAATGCCCCTTATTTCTTAAGTTTATGTACCCTAGAACCACGTAAAAACTTAGATTTACTGGTTAGATGTTTTGCGAAAATTGTTGCCGAGAACCCTAAATGGGATGTTAATCTGGTTTTAGTGGGAGTGAGTGGCTGGAAAAATCAAACTATCTTTACAGAAGCACAAAGTAATCCTCATTTAAAATCTCGAATTATTTTTGCTGGTTATGTGCCCGATGAAGATCTCAGCACGATTTATAGTGGTGCATTAGCATTTGTTTATCCTTCTCTGTATGAAGGATTTGGATTGCCACCCCTAGAAGCGATGCAGTGTGGTACACCGGTAATTACTTCCAATACTAGCTCCATACCGGAAGTAGTTGGTGATTCTGGAATCATGATTGATCCTAAAGTGGAAGATGAACTCTGTCAGGCTCTGTTTCAGGTTTTTAGTGACCAAACGCTACGGGATAATTTGTCTGCTAAAGGTTTAGAAAGAGCGAGTCATTTTAGTTGGTCTAAGTGTGCGGCAACAATGGCGGCAGTTTATCGCACAGCCCACGGTTCGTCCTAAAAAAGGAATTAGAAACTTATGCGTCTTCTTTATACCTTAACTAGCTACCCGCCAGCTATTGGTGGTGCGCAATTACTGCAACATTTATTAGCTCAGGAACTAAATCAATTCCATAATGTCCAAGTTATTAGCCATTGGTCAGAGAATAGAACGGATTGGTTATTAGGAACTACCCTCAAAGCTCCTACGCAAAGTCTTGATTATATGATTGATCATATTGCGGTTCATCAATTGGGAATTACGGTACGGGATAAATTGAAATTACTGCCTTATGTACCGATTTACTATCCTTTCATGGACTTGGCTCTAAATAAGATTAGTCCTATTTTGGAATCCTATCTTTTACCCTATGCTCAGAAAGCAGACTTGATTCATAATGTACGAATTGGGCGGGAGGGATTAACCTATGCTTCCTATCAAGTGGCACGAAAACTCGATATTCCTTTTGTGTTCACTCCAGTGCATCATCCACGTTGGGTGGGATGGCGTTATCGAATTTATCTCAAAATCTATCAACAAGCAAATGCCGTTATTGTTTTGACCAATGCTGAAAAACAAACTTTAATAGAATTAGGTGTCAAATCAGAATGTATATTCGTCACGGGTGTCGGTCCGGTACTGGCATCAAGTTCTAATCCATTACATTTCCGAAAGCAACATAAAATTGATTCCCCTATGGTGTTATTTTTAGGACAGCATTATACTTATAAGGGTTATCGTCAATTATTAGAAGCTACAACGCTGGTCTGGCAGAAGTTTCCAGAAACAGAATTTGTTTTTATTGGTCCACCAGTGGGCAAATCTGAATCTGATTTTCAACAATTTAGAGATCGACGGATTCATCGTTTAGGAAAAGTCAGTTTACAGGACAAAACTAATGCTCTAGCTGCCTGTGATTTGTTGTGCGTACCGTCATCCCAAGAGAGTTTTGGCGCTATTTATACCGAGGCTTGGTATTTCGGTAAACCTGTGATTGGTTGTGATATTCCAGCGGTGGCGGAGGTAATTGATGATGGTGTGAATGGTTATGTAGTTTCTCAAACTCCTGAGGCAATTGCAGCACGGATTTGTGATTTATTATCAGATTCCAATAGGGCGCAGCAAATGGGACAGGCAGGTAAACAAAAAGTAGAGAATTATTTCACCTGGGATAAATTAGGCAAGAGAACCTTGGCAATTTATGAACAGATTCTATCAGGTAATAACTGATGTTTGGTGTGCATTCATCGAAAGAACCTTTAGCCCCAGCCCCCCAAGCGTAAAAGAGTTACTTCCCAAACTAATCTAGGCTGAACATACCGTCCTATTAACCGATGGGCATTCTGCAATATCTCCAGCAGATCATGGATTTCCATATTATTCCCTTGACGAGAATGGCTCTGATTCGTAAATCTCTGCCAGAAATACACTTGCAGATAATCCAACAGCCATAACTGGGTTTCTACTTCCAAACCTTGAGTAATCTCTTTGGCTAAAGTCAAAGCCTGGCGGGGTGTTGCGGGAATCTGCCGTACTGATTCTAATAAATTAGAAGGAATTGCCTGAAATTGTTCATAAGCAGTAATGGCATTACCGACCGAACCCTGACCCAACGCTAAAACCTCCGGCGGTAAGTTCTCATAACCCAAACCTTGTAAAATCTGACTCATTTGATTTTGATCGAGGCGGCAAAAAGGAATTTTCTGACAGCGAGATACTAAAGTTGGTAAAACTGAACCTACATCAGGCGCAATCAGAATAATTGTGGCGTGGCGCGGTTCTTCAAGGGTTTTGAGAAGTGCATTGGCTGGGGCTTCTGTCATAGTTTGCGCTTCATCAATAATTACTAAAGATCGCGAACTTTCCAATGGGGGACGGCTCACAAATTCCGCAATTCCTCTAATTTGCTCTAACCGAATCTGTGGTAATGTCTTCCGTTTTAGTCCTGCGGCTTCAGCTTCTTTTGCTGTGAGCATTTTCCCCTTATCGAGATAGGTTGGCTCGACCCATAAAACATCAGGGTGATTCCCTTCGCTAATTCGATGTCCTGATTTACGATCTCCTAATAAGCATTGGGCAAAAGCTAAAGCAGTCATGGCTCGCCCCACGCCACTGACTCCCGCAAACAGGTATGCAGGGGCAATGCGAGATTTTCTCATAGCGGCAATCAAGAGCGTTACTGCTTGGGATTGTCCAACAATGTGACGGAAAAATTGACTGTGATCAAATTGACTATGATCAATATTAGAATCGATGGAATACACCACAAAGATTAGAGATTCTAGATTAGCGACTAAGAGTGATAGACTAATTATAGTTGAGAATTGTGCTAATCCATTAAGATTCCATTAAGAGATTAATACTTCCGTTCCTGAGGCGTAAACTTCACTGTATCTGTCTGTTGCAAGCTTAAATCCACGGCTCGCTGGCTAGTTTGTGCCGTCTGATCTTGCCAATAACTGAGAGTATGACATAAATAGGTTTGATCATTCCGTTCTGGAAAATCTTCGCGATAGTGAGCGCCCCGACTTTCTTCCCGCGCTAAAGCACTTGCCATAATCATTTCACCGACGGTTAATAAACTGCCTAACTCAAAAGCTGCCATCAGTTCCATATTGAAAACCGGACTACGATCATCAATTAGTAAATCATCATGATATAAAGCCTTGAGTTCCTGTAACTTCTCTAATCCTGCTGTCAAACTCGCAGCAGTGCGGAAAATACCACAATGTTCTGTCATGGTGTCTTGGAGATTTTGCCGCAGATGAGCGAGGCGTGTCTTGCCTTGTCTTTGCAGTAAATGTTCCAATTGACTCTGGGATTGGGATTGCAGCGTAGTTGTGTCGAGTGCTGGCAACTCTCTGCCCTGAACGTATGCCGCAATAGTTTCTCCGGCTCTTTTGCCAAATACAACACATTCTAATAGTGAATTTGCTCCTAAACGATTCGCTCCATGAACAGAAGCACAGGCACATTCTCCAGCAGCAAAGAATCCCGTAACTGGTTGACTAGAACGATCCAACACTTGACAATCAATGTTTGTGGGAATTCCTCCCATCGAATAATGGGCAGTAGGACGCACTGGTAAAGGTTCTTCAATGCAATCTACGCCTAACATTCGGACTCCTTCCTCATGGGCGAAGGGAATCCGACTCAGGATCTTCTCTTTTCCTAAATGGCGCACATCCAAATGAACATAAGGACCGCCATTAATACCGCGCCCTGCGAGGATTTCCCTGGCAATATTGCGAGAAGTAATATCACGGGGTGACAATTCCATCCGATTCTGACTAATGGGATAGTTAGCCATAAATCTTTCCCCTAAGCCATTAACTAAATAGGCTCCTTCGCCGCGCACTGCTTCAGAAATCAACACCCCCACCGGATATAAACCCGTAGGATGGAACTGCACAAATTCCATATCCTGCAAAGGTAAACCAGTGGCGGCAGTTAAACACAAACCGTCACCAGTGGAAGCAAAATCATTGGAAGTGGTATTAAAAACTCTGCCATAGCCGCCGGTGGCAAACAATACCGCCTTAGCCCGAAAGACCCGAATCGTGGCAGTTTCCAAATGATAGGCGACTACTCCCTTGACGCATCCATCTTCATAAATCAGGCGCATCACATACCATTCTTGATAGATAGTTACGCCTAAACGTAACAGATTCATCACTAATTCATGGAGAATGGCATGTCCGGTTTTATCGGCGGCATAACAAGCGCGACCATGACTATGCCCGCCAAAAGGTCGCTGGGCAATGCGTCCCGTCTCATCCCTAGAGAAAAGCACCCCCAAATGTTCCAAGTCAATAATTACTTCCGGAGCGGCTTGGGTTAATACTGCCACAGCATTCTGATCCGCTAGGTAATCGGAACCTTTCACCGTATCAAAGGCATGGCTCAACCAATCATCATTGGGATCGAGATTCCCTAAAGCAGCGGCAATACCACCTTGAGCAGCCACAGAATGGGAACGAATGGGATGTACTTTAGACAGCAAACTTACCTTGAGACGTGGATTTTGCTGCATCACCGCTAGAGCCGCCCGTGAACCCGCTAAGCCACCACCTACAATCAAAACATCTTGATCGAGACTTTCCATTGCGGCGCTATACACTGTGGTACTCGTTGTCGTACTCATTGAAGTTCTATTAATCCCAAGATCCAAGGTTGAACAGAGTAATCCTAGAGCCTATCCTATAAGATGACTAACCATTAAACTATGTGTAAATTATTAAGAACTAGGCTGATTAACCAAGCCCATTATTTAGGTTTTTATTTGTTTTTTTATTTAGTTTTGTCTTCAGTAATCCTGGGTGTCGGAATCGAACCGACATATCAACGATTATGAGTCGTTTGCTTTACCTGTCAGCCAACCCAGGGATTTAAGGATCAGTACATTGAGTTTTATGGTTATTGTAGTGGGGCATCAAGGGGATCAGCCAGAGACTGAACCAACTTTTTGCACCAACACAGGCATCACATTATAAGTAAATTTCAGTAACCAATCAAGCCTTGATTTGCGGCAATTCTAAATAAAAACTGAATAATTACACTATAACCCACACTAGAATTAAGCCTAAAGCCCATCTATCATACATTAGTCAGTACATTAGTCAGGACTTGGTTATTCGTCATATCGGGACTAACCAAGCCCTATGCACTAATTAACCTAATATCAGAAAAATTGACACACCCTGCGAGTAAAGTGACGGGGACTTCTAAGGCTCACGACTTAGGTTGCTGCTCCATAGCTTCAGCCTGCCGAAGCACCAGCCTGTCGAGATTTACTCTCTTTAGGTCTGACAGCCACTCTCCAGACATGGACCGCCAGCCCTGGGGCAAGAATATTTTTAGCAGCATTGACATCTCTGAAGAAAAACAATTGTACCGAAGATGATTCCGTAAAACGATTGTGGATCAAGGCGTAGACAACATTGTTTACATTAATGCGTCTGGATTTGAACATCGGGTTAACAGTGCTTATGGTTACACAAAACCAGGACAACAACTCTGTGGTGAAGTGAGGTGAAATATTCTCTTCTCTAAGCCATTCTCTAAGCCATCAGGCGCAATCTCCCATATCTCTGTGGACATATCGTAGATTAGCTGATATAATGGTTATCCTAGATCAAAACCAGGGCAAACCTATATATCTCATAGGAATTAATGGGAGTCAGTTAATGGAGCGGATTCAGGTTCAGAAAAAAATATGTTAGAGGATATATTTAAGACTTATTTTTTTGCAATCCTATGATTTATCTGAATAGTGCTAAGATTTAAACCTGTGAATGATGATTTTCAACCAAGTAATTCGCTAACCCTGCCCAAACAATTACTGCGGATTGGGGTGATGGCAGTCCGTGGTAAAGCAAAAGCCGTGGAAATGTGGCAACCCACAGCAGATTATTTAAACCGTCACTTACCAGATTATGAATTTCTGATCGTACCTTTAAGCTTTACGGAAGTGCATCAGGCATTAAGTACGGTTCAGTTTGACTTCATGATTAGTAATGCCAGTTTATATGTGGAATTTGAATCTCTATATGGTTTTAGTCGTCTCGCTACTCTCAAAAGATTACGTTTAGGGAAAAGTTATACGGTTTTTGGCGGCGTGATTTTCGCTCGATCAGGACGGTCAGATTTGCAAACCCTCCATGATTTAGTGGGTAAAACCTTTATGGGGGCTGCGGAAAATTCTTTTGGTGGGTGGCAAGCAGCTTGGCGCGAATTGAAAACTGTTGGAATTAATCCTTATCGTGACTTTTATCAATTGAGTTTTCCAGGTACTCACGACAGTGTAATTTGTGCAGTTCGTGATGGTTTAGTGGATGCCGGTACAGTGCGCTCTGACACTCTGGAATTAATGAGTGTTGAAGGGAAGATTAATCTCGATGATTTTCAAATTATCAATTTACAGGAGCATAAAGAGAAGTTCCCTTTTGCTGTTAGTACCAGACTCTATCCGGAATGGACTTTTGCGGCGAGTCAGTGGGTGGCGGATCATTTAGCAGAGCAGGTATTAATCATGTTATTGCAAATGGGCGATGATGCACCAGATGTGGCTTTGGCAGCAAATTCCCAAGGTTGGACTATTCCCCATAGTTATGAGTCAGTGCATGAATGTTTGCGAGAATTAAACCTTGGTATTTATACAAACAAGGATCAAGGGAATTTTGATCTAGCGATTAAAGGTTCCAATGATGGTTTATGGGATTGGCAAATTGAAACTGATGAAGCATATTATTCCAAACGTTGGAAAGAAATGCTAGGTTATGATGAGAATGAAATTACGAATAGATGGGGTGAATGGGAAGAAAAAATTCACCCTGAAGATCGAGAGCACGCCTCACAATCCTTGAGAAATTATATCGCAGGTTTAACCACAGATTATGAAGTAGAACATCGTTTGCAGCATAAAGATGGTTCCTATCGCTGGATTTTATCTAGAGGGAAATTATTACGGGATATTCATGGTAAAGCTTATCGCATGGCTGGTTCCCATACAGATATTACGCACCGTAAGTTAGCAGAAGCCCAATTACGAGCTTCTGAATCGAGATTAAAAGATAAAGCGTTGGAATTAGAGCAGACTTTGCGAGAACTGAAAGAAACCCAAGCTCAACTTATTCAAACCGAAAAAATGTCTAGTTTAGGGCAGATGGTGGCGGGTATTGCCCATGAAATCAATAATCCCATCAATTTTATTCACGGTAATCTCCATCACGCCTACGAGTATGTCACCCAATTATTGAAGCTATTAGAGCTTTATCAAAGATATTATCCAAATTCAAGTACTGATATTAGTGAATTTGAGGCTGACATCGACTTTGAGTATTTAGTGTCAGACTTACCAAAGCTTTTACAGTCTATGAGACTTGGTACGGAACGCATTGCCAGCATTGTGCTTTCTTTGAGAAACTTTTCGCGTTTAGATGAAGCAGAACGTAAGCCAGTCAACGTAAATGAAGGGATTGAGAGTACTTTATTAATATTACATCACCGTCTCAAACAGAATTTTAAACATTCACCCATTACGATTCAGAAAAACTATGGTGATCTACCATTAGTGGAATGCTATGCTGGGCAATTAAATCAAGTATTTATGAATATTATTAATAATGCCATTGATGCTTGCACAAATGCTGAATCCGATCCAACTATTGCCATTAAAACGACCAAACTAGAGCGTCATATCATGGTCGAAATTGCCGATAATGGTATAGGAATGAGTCCTGTAGTCAAAAAACATCTTTTCGATCCTTTTTTCACAACTAAACCTGTGGGACAGGGGACGGGTTTAGGATTGAGTATTAGTTACCAAATTGTTGTGGAAAAACATCGCGGTATTTTACATTATGAATCAGAGATCGGCAAAGGAACTCGATTTTTTATTCAGATTCCCTATGCTTAGTCCTGACAACTTGTTTAATTGATCTATGATTTACCTATGATTTATCTGTAATTTTCTAATCAGTTATTTATAATGCGTCACATTTTTTGTTTGATATAACCGAGTGAGTAAATTTTTAAATAGACTATCGTAATCTAACCCGTTACTAATAGAATTATCTGTTTTTTGCTCATAGTTTGATGGTTCAGTTATGTCTGTCTTGCACCAAACTTGTGAATCTAATAAACCCACCACAGGTAGATTACTGTAGTCTGCCGAATTAAATGATTTAGTCCGCAGTTTATGGACTAACTCCCAGTAATCATGATGTGGTTGAGAAAAGTCAATTAGTAATAAATTAGGACGCATTACAGCTAGTAAACTAATTGCTCCTTCAGCATCGTTTGCTATAATGCCGTGACAGTTGTTTGTTTCAAGTAGTGGACTTAATGCTGCTTCTATAGTTTGATTACTTGATATCACTAAAACGGTGCATATATCTGTCATTGTCTGACCGTGGGCTAACAGGTAACTAGCGCGGTAATGACTCAGCATATGACTAACTTCTGTGGTATTTGTGGGTAAAATCAACCACTCATTAATATTGAGTAAATAACCAGTTTTCTTCTGATGATTAATCGCCAGAGAAAATATCGGAATACTCTGTAATCTAGGGTGTTGATAAATCTGCTGTAATAAATGACACTGCTCTTGTTTTAGGGGATAAACATTCATCACAATTACCTGTGGTTCAGTTTCTAAAGCTAGTTGATATGCATCATCTATACTATAAACAGAACACAGAAATCCTTTACTTACTGCCAAGTAATTACTGAATACTTGATGGGTAATGGGATTACTATCAATGAACAAAATTCGCACACTACTATTAGTTTTCTCGCCATTAATCTTTTCACTATGATGATCTTTACTGAAATATTCCCTACTGTCATCACCATTGACTTCCGTTCGACTCAATCCCAGGCTTTCCATTAAATGACGGGTTTTATGATTGACGTTCTTGAGAAGATGACTTACTGTAATATCATTACTGTCATCATCAATCGAATTATTTCTAGTAGAGTAACTTCCGTTAGGGTTATCAGCATTGGAACTACTAGCACTGGAAATACTATGATCAGAATGGGTAATCTTGAAAGGACTAATATTTTGCGAAACTGTCTGATGTCGCTTCTCTAGTTTGGCGGGTAAACAAATTGTAAAAACTGAACCAATACCCAACTCACTCTTTACACTAATTCTGCCACCCATGATATTACAGAGGCGCTGACTGATTGCTAAGCCCAAGCCCGTGCCGCCATATTGTCTAGTGGTGGAACCGTCTGCTTGCATAAAAGATTGGAATAGATACTGTTGGACTTCAGGCGCAATGCCAATGCCTGTATCACTCACTTCAAAGAAATAGAAGTTCCCATGAATATCAAATTCTTGCCATACCCGCAGTTTGACCACTCCTGCTTGGGTAAACTTACAGGCATTACCCAAAAGGTTGAATAAAGCTTGGCGTAACCGAATTACGTCAGCATAAATATTCCCAATATCCTCGGGACATTCCACAATAATCTGATTCTGATTCTTTGTCAGCAATGGATGAATTGTACTCACTACATCCGTAATCACATCCCTTATATCCAATTTCTCTGGCTTGAGTTCCATTTTGCCTGCTTCAATTTTGGACAAATCCAAAATATCATTGATTAACTCGAGTAAGTGTCGCCCAGCCTGATGGATTTTTTGCAGATCTTCCTTTAATGTAGTTAAACCTAACTCTTCCGCATCTTCTTGCAACATTTCGCTATAGCCAAGAATTGCATTTAAGGGTGTGCGTAATTCATGGCTCATATTTGCCACAAAGGTACTCTTAGCGCGACTGGCTTCGAGGGCTTGGTCTCTGGCGAGGACAATTTCCCGATTCATCAAACGGATTTCTTCTTCGTCCCGTTTACGCTGCATTAAACTGCCTAATTGGGTAGCAATGGCACTAATCACACCAACCAAGTTTTGATCTGCATCCTTTGGTTTGGTCATAAAAAACACCATCACCGCCATCACATCCCCTTTATCTAAAATGGGAATCCCTAAAGCTGCTCGTAAGCCAAGTTCTAAAGAACAGAACTTCCGTGGAAAAGCAAGTTCTGTTTCATTCTGAATATCCCACAGCCATTCAGGACGTTGACTGTACCAAACCCGCCCTGGGAAGCCCACTCCCTTAGGAAAAGTCATTTTCTCACTGATTTGGCGAAATCTTTCACTATCCCTCAGACCACTGTACCAAGCCGGACTACAGGCTAATAAATCACTCCCTAAAACAGGTATCCAAACCTCCCCTAACTTCCATTCTGTAAACTCACAAATCTGTTCCAATACCGTTTGTAAGGCAGACCGAAAATCCTGCGCCATACTAATCGCCATCGTCAGTTTCTGTAACAGTTGCGACTCATCTTCTGCTCGTTTCCGTGCCGTGATGTTCTGCACTGTACCCTCAAAGCCAATTAATTCCCCCTCGTCGGTGATCATTGTACGAATGTTTTCCGAAACCCAAATTACTCGACCATCGCGACGTAGTACTTCCGATTCAAAATTAGTCACACTGCCATGTTCCTTCAACATTGCCATTAATTCGGCACGACGAGATGGGGAAACATATAACTCTTCATTCAGATTAGTTACTGATGCCGTTAATTCATCCGCAGAATCATAGCCGTAGATCTTCGCTAACATAGGATTTGCTAAGATATAGCGTCCGTCTACGGTAGCCTGAAATATTCCTTCCACTGCACTCTCGAAAATCAGCCGATATCGAGCTTCTACACTGGCTAACTGATTTTCTAAGGCTTGGGTACGATTGGTTAGGAGCGTATACATATCCATGCCCTGCTGTACCGCGTCCCTCAAAGCGGAAATGTTACAGGGTTTCGCTAAGTATCGGAACGCTTGGGAAGAATTAACGGTGCGAATAATATCTGCGGCATTAGGAGAAGCGGTAAAGAGAATCCGAATTGTATTAGGATAATCAATTGCCATCTGATTAAAAAGTTCTGTTCCCAACATTTCCGGCATATTTTGATCAGAAATGGTAACCGCCATATCCCGATTTTCCGCCAAAATGTTTAGGGCTTCTATTCCTGAACTAGCACAAAACAAATCATAGTCATTATAAAAAGTGCGTCGCAACATCTGAAGCGAGTTGGGATCGTCATCTACTACTAACAGCTTAAGTTTTCCCGTTGGTGTCATCATGAAACGAATTACCATTAACTGCGGTGATCCAATTAGGGCTGATTAGCTCTATGCAAACTATACCTATGCTGTGACGTTGGGGATCTGAATGCACCCACGTTGTCTGCGGATAGTTATTTGAAAGTATCTGCCTGAAAGTGTCTGTTTGCCAGTGTCTGTTTGCCAGTGTTTGTTTGAAAATGCTTGCTTGAAAGTAGTTACTTGAAGGTGATTGTTTGAAGGTAGTTGCTTGAAAGTAATTTGTCAAAACTAATTTTCCAAAAGTAATTCTAAACCACTGATTGTCAATTTTAGTGATTTATAGATCACTTTACTGAGAAATTATTAGGATTTGGTGATGGATTTGAGGGAGGTATTCTAATGATTACATATTTTTGTTAAGATTTATGAGGCAGGATCATGATCTTCACTGCCAACTAAACCACTAACTAAATTGATCCATCATCAATGCCCATATCAATGGCAATTTCTTTTAGCCTGTGATTACTAATCTGTAATGATTGGGTGGGGCATGGTTACAGTAGGCAAGATACATCTATTTGAACCATAACTTCTGCGGCTTTACATCGACTTAACATCAGGTTTAAATCAATTTTCCTTAATCTATACCAAATTTATCTCACAAAATCTTTATGAAAGTTATTGTAACTGGTGCCACGGGATTGATTGGGACTCGTTTAGTGGAACGGCTGCACCAACGGGGTGATCAAGTGACAGTTTTGGCACGAAATCCCCAAAGTGCTATGGTGCTGTTTCCATCCGCACGATTTCCCAATGTAACTATTGTTGGATATGATCCCATCAATGAGAACTTATCTGACGCGACGGCTCCATTACCTCTGTGGTATGAGGCTCTCAATGGTTGTGATGGAGTGATTAACCTTGCTGGAGCACCTATTGCCGGAGAACGGTGGACTACTCGCACACGGCAGAGAATTCTTGATAGTCGGATTGTGACTACGAAGGCACTAGTGAACGCCCTAAGTAAATTAGCTGTCAAGCCCAAGGTGATGATCAGTGGTTCTGCCATTGGCTACTATGGCACTGATCCTGACAAGATTTTTGAGGAATATAACTTCAATGGTCAAGATTTTCCGGCGCAGGTTTGTCGGGAATGGGAAGCTGCTGCGGCTCCGGTAAAAGATTTAGGGATTCGCTTAGTCGCCCTCAGAACAGGCATTGTTATGGGCACTACTGGAGGGGCACTGGCGAAGATTTTGCCGATCTTCCAGTTGGGGGCTGGGGGAATTTTAGGCACGGGGCGGCAGTGGTTTTCCTGGATTCACCGCGATGATTTGGTGAATTTGATTTTGACTTGTTTAACGGATGATCGATACGCTGGACCGGTCAATGGTACGGCTCCTGAACCTGTCACTAATCGGGAATTTACTGAGACTTTAGCCCAGGTTTTGGGTAAGTTGGCGATTTTACCGACTCCAGCGGTGGTGTTGAATTTGGTATTTGGAGAATCTGCTAATTTGTTATTGGAAGGTCAGCGGGTCATCCCTCGTAAAGCCATCGCTAACGGTTTTGAGTTCCAATATCCTGATCTTAAGAGTGCTTTGACTCAGGTGATTCGAGGTTAATAATGTATTTTCGGGCTGATGTACTATTTGGTTGATTAGACGGAATCTTTCTGTATAATTTACTGTGTGGGGTGATTAGCCCGAAGTTTGACTTGCAGACTGTATTGACTGTAATTACGCTAGGTATATTTTTTGTGCCTAATATGTTGTTAGTATTCTAAAAAATTCCGCTGTCTCAAGGCTTGAGTGGTTGCTCTCATTCATTAACATGATAAAAATCATGTATAATTAGCTCTTCTTACGGTGATTGATCCAAGGCTCCGCCAGCATGAATGTTTTTGATCGTTCTAGACATGTTTATATCTCTCCCAACTTGGACGAGATTATAAAGGATACAATACGCTTTTTTAATGGCACACCTGTACATTCGCTCCCTATTCCGGAGCGCTTTCACGGTACAGGTGTTTACGCTCTTTATTGTATTGCCAAATCTGGAATTTATTCAAAGTTCCATTTGGTCAACAGAACTGAATTTCGCATACCAATTTATGTTGGGAAAGCTGTGCCACAAGGCTGGCGACAAGGGAGACTGCAAGCATCTAAAGATTCTAAAATTTACGAACTAAACAATCGACTCAAAGAGCATAGTCGCAGTATAGAGCTTGGAGAGGGGTTGAATATATCAGATTTTTTCTGCCGTTTTATGATTCTTGAAGGAAAAGAAAGTGATTTGATAGCTACTGTTGAAGCAGCCCTAATCCGGAAGTACAAACCAATTTGGAATACCATGATTGATGGTTTTGGTAATCATGATCCTGGAAAGGGTAGGTACGAACAAGCAAAATCAGATTGGGATGTCTGTCATCCAGGACGGACTTGGGCAGAAAAGTGTCAGGGAGTACCTGCAAATAGAGAAACTCTTTTCCGCACTATTGAGGAATTTTTGAGGAGTTTAAATGAAGAAAATCTCTGAAATATCTTGTTTGGAGTTATTCGCCGGTGCAGGTGGACTAGCGAAAGGGATCGAACTCTCTGGTATTCAGCATAAAGCTTTGATTGAATGGAATAAAGATGCCTGTCAAACACTGATAAATAACTACAGCAATCAGCTTGTTCACAATGTAGACATTCGCTCATGCAAGTTTGATCAGTTTGGTCGTATTGATATGGTTTCAGGAGGACCTCCATGTCAACCGTTTTCTATGGGAGGAAAGCATAAAGGAAATATGGATCAGCGAGATATGTTCCCTTATGTTTGCAGGGCAATTAGCACCTATATGCCAAAAACTTTCATATTTGAAAATGTTAAAGGTCTCCTACGAAAATCATTTAGCAATTATTTTGAGTATATTATTTTAAGATTAACTTATCCTGATATTAAGCCCAAGGATGTGGAAAATTGGGAAGATCATTTAATAAGACTTAAGAAAATTGATACATCTGGAAAATATGATTGTATCAAATACAATGTAGTTTTCAGGCTAGTAGATGCGGCAAATTATGGTATCCCACAACGTCGTGAACGTGTTTTCATTGTTGGTATAAGAGAAGATCTAAATATAGAGTGGGCTTTTCCAAGGGAAACACACTCTTTAGACTCATTGCTCTGGTCACAATTTGTTAGTTGTGATTACTGGGAAAGACATCAAATTAAGCCTTTAGCAGTTGAACACTTAAATGAAAGAAATCAGCAAAGAGTTCGCCAATTAATACAACAGCCTACCTTGTTTGCTCCGTTTTTGAAGCCATGGAGAACAGTTAGAGATCAAATTGGTGACCTTCCCGAACCTGATCTTGAAGGTAGTTTTGACAGCGAGCATGTTCTCAAAGAAGGTGCAAAGGCATACCCTGGGCACACTGGCAGTCACATTGATATGCCTTCTAAGACATTGAAAGCAGGAGATCACGGGGTGCCTGGAGGGGAGAATATGATTCGTTATCTAGATGGTCAAGTTCGCTACTATACAACCTTTGAGGCTAAACGAATCCAGACATTCCCAGATGATTATAAGATTTGGGGTTCATGGACAGAATCAATGAGACAAATTGGTAATGCTGTACCTGTAGAATTAAGTTATCACATAGTGAGTTCTCTAGTAAAAACAGTCTGTGCATAACTAATGGTAATAGTGCCGTTGTAAGCCGACCACATGAGATATTACTCGTTTAACTAAAGCGTTAATTAGATTCATTATCACAACTACAGCATAATCTTACTACTTATATTAATTGATACAGCTACATCAATTAGAGGTTTATAATGACACTTCTGTAGCTCGGAATGAAGCATCACATTATGCTTCCAGACACCTTCAGGAATATCCTATAAGTCAAGTATCCCATCATCTATCCCCCAAAACTTCAAGAAGCAATTACAGAAATAGTTACTGACAGCCAATGAATTACTTCACGGTCAATTAGTTATGCTCATTTACGATGGAAATCACCCTCGCCACCCTCAATAGCACCGATAAACCCATCCACAAACCGCTTTGCCAGGGCTTGGTGAGTATAGTTAGCATAAACATTACTTCTGCCTTGGTGGGCAAGGGTTTGGCGTAGTTGCGCATCACTCAATAAACGCCGCAGTTGACTAGCTAGGGCATCAGGATCGGCTTCTTTAAACGTTAAACCGCCTTCAGTCGCACCAATCAAATGGGGGATTTCTCCTGAAGTAGAACCCAAAACCGGCGTACCGCAAGCCATTGCCTCAATAATGACTCGCCCAAATTGTTCTTTCCAATTGGCACGAGTTTCAGAAGGAATCATCAATAAATCAAAAGCCGCTAAATACTGAGGTGCAGCGGTATGGGGCACAAAACCTAAACGGGAAATCTGCGCCGTTAAACCCAAATCCTGAGCTAGCTGGTCAAATTGAGCCTCATAGTTTCCCGCACCCACCATCACCAAACGCCACGGCACACTAAAATCGGCATCTTGGTTTAACTTTGCTAGAGCTATGAGCAACGTATGTAAACCTTTCTCTTCCACAATCCGACCGAGATAACCAATTAGTACTTCATCAGGATGACTGCGAAGACCTTGAGCTAATTCAGCAGCAGCACTGGGGGCGTATAATTCCGGATCAATTCCTGCCGGTAAAATTACACATTCCTTCGTAAATCCTTTCTGCCGCAATACATCAAGGGCACTTTGGGAACCTGGAAACCCTAAGGTACTATGGCGATAAACAAACTGTTCCGTTTGCCGAAATGGAAAGGGATAATTTTTGAGAAGATTCTGCCAAGTGAAATAAGCAATCGGACGTTTGATCGTCAAATAATTCGCCAAATATAGCTGAAACGTAGCGATGCCATATGGTTCATGGTGGGCATAGATTAAATCCGGCTGGAGTTTTTGCAATAGTCCGCCAAACCAAGCCTGATAAGTGTGCAAAGGAATATTGCCAGAAAGCCAAACGGGAATTTCAATAATCTGTCCAGTAAAACTATTCCACCGTTGGGGCTGCACCACTTTGCCATAGTCATTGCGCCAAGACCGAGGCACAATGATGGTAACTCGCCAGCCCGTGACCGCAGCGATTTCAGCAAAAAACTGCTGATTAATGGCAGTAACACAGGCGTGACTGAGAATGAGGAGATGCTGTGGTTTTGCCATAGGTCACCAAAAGTGCTAAAGAGAAAGCCAACAGAGCGCAATATATGGGATTTCTTCACCATCGTCCCATAATGTCAACAATTTGGGGTATCGTGAATCAGCGCGGGATAATGATCAGCTATACCCAAGATTTGTAGACCCATGAGCCAGTTAGAGACGAGCCTTACCGCTAATCAATATTACATTACCTATCAGCCAGAAATTTCCTTGGCGATGTATCGTGAATTAGCCGCCCACCTTGAACAAATCAACGGGGTTAAGGTCACTGTGGTTGGTCAAAAAAGCGAAGTATTTTCTTATTTGGGTAGTCAGGTAGCGGGTTTGGATGTGACTGTGCCCGAAAATTTACCTACCTCTAGTCAAGGCATTATGCGCGGTATTTTAGGACATTATGGGATGTGGTACGCTGAACCGCCGTTGTTTGCTCCGGTGGCTAATCCCACTAGCTAATTTTCGGAACGGTAAACCACTTTTCTGATACCATGAACCCAGTGGTTAAAACCGCCGTGAGCTTGCATTTGGGCAAGACAAGCCTCTTAGGTTTATACCAAGATTTACCCCTTAATTTCCCCCAGAATTTGCCCTAGTATATTGCCCATCGTCCATGAGTTGTCGCGAAATCTAGTCCCAGAATCTAAAAGTCATGCCCCATACCCCCGCACTGATCCTTGATGGTAGAGCCTTAGCCCAACAGATGCAGGCAGAAATGCAGGCAACCATAGGACAACTTCAACCCAAGGTGGGACGACCCCCTGGACTAGCGGTTTTGATGGTTGGTGATAATCCCGCTAGTGCTGCCTATGTAAAAAATAAGGAAACTGCCTGCGCTCGGATTGGTATGGCTTCCTTTGGGCGACATTTTCCGGTGGGAACCACTGAAGCAGAACTAGCTGCCGTCATCGATGAACTAAACGAAGATGAGCGGGTTGATGGCATTTTAGTCCAACTTCCCTTACCGGCGGGTTTAGATGCGATTCCCCTGTTGCACCGCATTAAGCCCGCTAAGGATGCCGATGGCTTGCATCCCTATAATCTGGGGCGTTTGGTTAGGGGAGAGTCAGGTTTACGCAGTTGTACCCCCGCTGGTGTGATGAAGCTTTTAGAAGCAGGGGAAATCGAACTGGCTGGTAAACATGCCGTCGTGGTGGGGCGCAGTATTTTAGTGGGTAAACCCGTCGCCATGATGTTACTGGAAGCCAATGCCACTGTAACTATTGCCCATTCCCGCACCCCTAATCTAGCGGAGATTACCCGCAGCGCTGATATTTTGGTGGCGGCGGTGGGTAGACCCCTGATGATCACTGCGGATATGGTCAAACCTAAAGCTGTGGTGATCGATGTGGGCATTAACCGCATGACCGATGCCATGGGTAAATCTTGTTTGGTTGGGGATGTGGATTTCCAGTCAGTGGTTGAGGTTGCTTCTGCCATTACTCCGGTTCCTGGTGGGGTTGGTCCGATGACGGTCACGATGTTGTTGCAAAATACTTTATGGAGTTATCAACAGACTGTTGCGGCAATGGTGGCAGGTTAAAAGTGACTCCAAAAGCAACAACAAAGTAGTGTGAACCTATTGTAAAAATGTCATAAACTGTAATGAATGCGGGGATTCATTTGATACTTGCTGTCTGTTTGTCGATCACCTGAACCTGTGGTCAGTTTGTATTCGTCTGATGACGGATTACGTGACTGCTCTGTAGCTATTGTTCTGTAATTTACTATTCTGTAATTATTCAATTAGATTCTTCAATTGTTATGACTGATCCATCTGAGACTGTAATGCCTGAAAACGCTCCAGTTAATCCGGAAGATTCTGCAATAGAAAATACTCAAACTGTCGTAGAAGACCATGCAACCGTAGTATTAACTAGCACAACTGATCTACTCTTAGCTGAACCATTACAAAGATATAAGTCAGCCTTGGATGCTGTCACTAGTGCAGATAAGTTAACCCCTGAGACTGTATTGGAAGTGTTGATGGCGAGGGATCATCTGCAAAATGAACTGCATCATATACCTCAGGCTTCAGTCCGAGATGTTGCGTTGTTGACGGAGTATGATGATCTTCTCCATGATCATAGCGGTAGAATGGCAGAGGCTGGACTGTTTGGGAGTTGGCAGGAAAGTCTTCAGCCTGCCCCAGAGCGCTGGTGGTGGTTCCTCAAAAAGTCGGGGAAAGTGGATGCTTGGGATCAGTTGGATTGGCTCTGGAACTTGGTAACGGTCATGTCTCTGACGGGATTTGCTGCGAATATGGTTTCTGTAATCCCCTTGATTTTCTCTGCTGGTTTAGGAGGGATTGAATCTTTAGGTTTGATGGGACCTGGTAGTTTATTGGCTTTGATTGCTTCCCCAGGGGGCAAAAACGATAATGCTTCCGCTATTAAAAAGGTTCTCAAATTGTTGGGGATTCCCACGAGATTTCAGAGTGAGTTTACCGCTGTAATTGCGCTGATTCTTTTTGCGGGGGCTTATGTCGCCAAAGAAAATCTACCCCGTTATTACTTTAAAGTTTTTTCTAAAGAAGGTAGACAGCTTTATGAGAAAGGGGATCTGCGCCAAGCTCAGGATGCTTTCAATCAGTCTTTGAAACTAGCTGGCACTGAAAATTTCGAGCAGGAAAAAGTTTATGGCGCTCTGGGTTTGATTAGCGAATCATTTGGCGATGATGACGAGGCACTAAACCTCTATCGTAAAGCCCTCAAAGATGGCAATGACGACGTGCTCAATAATATGGGAAGAGTCTATCTTATGAAAGGAGACTTATCCCGTGCCGAAACATTTTTGAATATGGGTTTGCAACGCAGTAATGCCAAGGTGGAGAAGGCAAGTCCTGAAGAGAAAGTCAGTAATACTATGCTTGTCAGTCAGTATCAGTATCGGCGAAACTTGGGCTGGCTCTATTTACAGCAAAAGCGTTATAACGAAGCACTGTCGATTTTGGACGAGGCGATAGAAATCGATAAGAAGATTCCGAAAGGCGAACTCGGTAAGGGCATGGCTAATTGTTTCAAGGCGAAGGTCTATGAATCGTTGGAAACCCCTGATAAGGAGAGAGCCGCGAAGCAATGGGGTTATTGTGCTGAGTTCGGTCGCCCTGAAACTTTGTCTGAATACCGCGCTATTGTCAGTATAAATCCTGCCCTTGCCACGAAGATGGATACGTCAGGTATCTTTAATTAGACACATCAAATTCATTGAGATTCTAAGTATTCTCGATCTCTAATCCCCGACTTTTGCGCTATCAGTACGAGATTACCTGTGCTGATGGGGGAGAGTTGGGGATTTTTAGGTTTGGCTAAGCACTGAAAAATTTACCCACAGTCTCCACAATTTGTGTAATGGTGGGAATTTTGTCGATGATGCGTTTAAGGGCGCGGATCGCTTTGCTGGCAAGGGTTGATTTTTCGGCGGGCTTGTCATGCAGAGCGATGTTGGCGAGGTTTTCCACTTGTTCGAGGGCATCGGCTTTGTCTTCGTCGGCAAGATTAGGATCGGCGCTAATGGCTTCTTGCAGTTGGGTTAAGAGTGCTTTAATGTCGGTGCTATCGGGTTTATCGGGAATTTGATTAATCGCATTGGTGACATTGCCTTTGATTTTGCCAAGGTTAACTACGCTATTGGTTATATCTCGCGCAGTAAAAGTTACAGGATTCTGTTCTGCCACGGCTTTAGCCTCAGTTTGAATGGTGGGACTGACATTAATATTAGGTGAAATGTTCGGTGATTTCGTAATTTGTAGAATTTCCTTAATATCAGTAATGCTCTGCTTCTGCAAAATAATCATCGCCTCCTTAGCTTCTAACTGAGCCTGATATTTTGCTTCAATTTCCTTGAGTTGAGTTTCGTAACTGCCATCAAACCTATGCTCAAATTTGCCTTTGTCGGTATTTTCTGGCACTGCGACAGTTAACTCCACATCAGTACCTTTTTTCTTGATTTCTTGAATGTCGTCAGGACTGAGATCTGGATAGTCGGCGGTAAGTTTTGCCCATGCCGCGATAAAAGCCTCGCGGTTGATGCCATTGCGGATGAGTAACTGCACGATATTGAGAGTTTCACTGTAGCGTTTCGTAAAGTCACCTGGAGCAAAGTTTTTGTCAGGATCATGGGGACGACGTTCGCGGCTGCCTTGGGCGTTGGGATGCTCTAGCTCGAAAACAAATCGACAATCCACATCGTTGAGTTTAGTGGTGTGGTCATAGCTCCAACCTTCCAAACATACCCCTGTCATTATTGCCCCTGTGAAGTCTGTGCCAATAGCTTGGGCTTCGGTGAGGTTTACCCATGCCAAGTTAGCATTACGGAAACTGGCTTCGCTGAGGATGGCGCGTTTGAAGTTGACTCTTTCTAGATAAACACCGTCAAGGTTTGCGCCGCGTAGGTTTAAGCCTTCGTAGGATGGTTGCGGCTTGCCTGTCACTACCAATGTCCGTACTTCAGGATTTGCCAAGATGGAACCACCTAAATGGGCGCGGTCTAGTTTTTTAGCTTCTTGCCAAAGGGTGCGAGTTAAGTTTGTATTTTTATCGCGGGAATTGCGAAAGTCACTGTTTTTTAAATTGGCTTCTGTGAAGTCTGCATCAGATAAGTCTGCACCACGAAAACTCGTTCCGCCAATACTAGCAAAGGCTACGGCAAATTTCAGTAATATATCGAACTTGGGATCGCCTTTTAAGGTGCGCCATGCAACATAAATACTTAATAAGATTGTAGCCCCAGCCACAGCCCCAGCCCCAGCCACAGTGCCAAAAGCTTCTGCCGTGAAACCCTGTCTAATAATTGCCAAAAAGAGTACAGCGATGACGACAATCATCATAATTGCAGGGGCAATTGTGTAGGCTTTGATATAACTGGGTTGAAGGAAAAGCGATACCCAAAGACCAGCATACGCAGCCAGAAATCCAGACAGTCCCGACATAATAAAGGCAATAACTAACTGCAAAGCTAACCAGCGCTTTTGCACACCAGTCTTAGCCCTAGCGAAATTCGCCCCGATCAAAGTTGCATCGGTGAAATTCGTACCACGCAGATCCGCACCGCTGAAGTCTGCACCTGAGAGATCTTCACCTTTAAAAGACCTACCCCGCAGATTTTGCCCCGCGTAGTTTTTTGCCGTAGAGGTCATAGCCTTAAAGCTGCTAGAGATGTGGGTTAGTTTTTGAAGATTAGTTTTCGAGCATTATTCTACGATTACTTCCCCAAATTTTCTGTAACGTTTTTTCCCAAAAACAGAACAATGCCATCCTATCTGCATCAATCAGTCCCCGACCATGACCAAAACGGCTGACCATTTTTGATGCCATGCTTCGTAATCACCGTCGTTAAACCGTTGGCATCCCGTTTCCCCGTCATATCCAAAATTAAATACACAGTTCCATTAACGAAACGCATTCGCAAATGAGAAATTCCTTCAAAAGATTCTCCATCAATTTGCGTGACCGTAGCTGTGCCGCGACAATTGCGGTATTTAGTCTGAAGCTTAGCAGACCAGATCACACTAAAATCGTCTTTAGTTGTCACCTTAAATTCCCGCGCCAACCAACCTAGAGAACCAGAACCATCACGGGTATAACCCCCTTCATAATAGGGACGGGATGCCTCAGTCAGTTTGACTTCCGTAGGACAAATAGGAAATTTTTCTCTACTGTCAAAAGGATAAACGCTGAGAGTCAGGGTATTGGGCTTAGCACTAGCTAACGGAACGAAAACAGGATTTAGATTGAAAAATAATTGAGCGCTAATGGTAACAAAAACGCCTAAACCGAATCGGTGCCAGACTTTGATAAACCGCTGAGGCTTGGAACTAATCATGATTTCTGATGCTCCCATTCTATGAGAATTAGATTGTTTACTAGTGTTACTTGTGAAGTTACAAGACCCTCACCCCCCAACCCCACTCTCCCATTAAGGGCGAGGGGGAGAAGACTCATTTCTTGTTTCCTTCTCACTTTTTGGGAGAGGGGCTAGGGGTGAGGGTGATATTTGTTCCACATAGCATTACTTCGATTATTAGAACTAAAAACATCACCACAAATCCCATAAGAACAGCCTACTTGATCGGCGAATGAACCAGTAGACTCGTGCATATTTGATAGACCACTGGTGCTAAAAGCAACGCTGGCAAATAAGAACCGATGCG
The DNA here is from genome assembly GCA_044358815.1 of Pseudanabaenaceae cyanobacterium. Lineage (GTDB taxonomy): Bacteria > Cyanobacteriota > Cyanobacteriia > Pseudanabaenales > Pseudanabaenaceae > JBAXSK01. Next base: position 25,990 of record JBIKNH010000024.1, read on the forward strand.
AATTTGGGTGATTTCCAATAAATTGAAACTCAAACCTACCAAGATAATACCCCCCAACCCACCAACTAAATGCAATACAGGGGATTCTCCTTGCTGGGGCAGAAATTGCGTCAAACTCCCTGCCAATAGCGACAAAGTTCCTTGATAAACCAGCACCGATAGCGCCGAAAATCCTACCCCCACGCCATAGGTGCTAGTAAAAGGCACACTGATTAAACCATCAAGGGCAGCTTTAATATTCAGCAACGATGGATCACCGAATAAACCATTATTCACACTGCCCAGAATCGCCATCGGACCAATGCAATATAGCAAACTCGTGCTGACGAATCCTTCCGTAAACTTACCGCCACTCTTAAATTTAGAATTGAATTTATCCTTCAGCCAATCACCAATTAATTCTAACTTTTCCGGAATCTGCCACCATTCCCCTAAAATACCGCCTAAAATCAACAGAACCAATGCCAAAATCGTCCCATCCACAAAACCGATTTTCACCTTAGTTAGGGATTGCGCCATATTCAGGCTAATAAACAGCGTGATTAAGCCAATACTTTGAGTAATAATCTTTTGGAACGAACCGCGCAACCGCCCCCGCACCAACAATCCCACCATTGTACCAATCACAATTGTGGCAACATTGACCCAAGTGCCGCTGGTCTTAGCCCAGAAATCTATCACGACCACACCTCATAATTCAAATTACTATAAATTATTCTTGAATGAGAATGTCATGATTAAACCCAATCTATAATTCATGCCAATTTACAACTACGATTCGTAATCCCAGAGATCTTTGGCAGCTTCTTCATCCATCACCCGCTGAGGACGCAATACCAGCAGCAATTGTCCAATGATCTGCGCACTCACTTCCTGCGCTGTCGCCAGATCTTTAAACCATTGCACTTTCAGATCATCTTTCTCTTCCAATAAATAATACCGATCACTCAGCTTATCAGCACCTTGTTCAGAAATTGGTTCGGCAGATAACTCCGGCTTTCTACCACGATCAATCAGCAGCAAAATCTCTTCCGGTTTATTCGCCACACTGCTCACAATTTCTTGCCCAGATATTTCCTGAAACACCGCCGTATCAGTCAGTAATAGAATGGGATCTCTAGCATTCTGCACCACTTGCCACCCAGGAACCGCCACCCAACCGCAATCTAATCCTGTGCCACCCTTCGCAATCGCAAAAGCGGTATGAATTTCCTGTTTCGGAAAATCCCGACACACTGCCGCTGACAATGGCAAACTACCGATTACAGGTAACACGCGAGGAATTGCATCTTCCCCTTCATAGCGGAAAACGGGCAATCGCGGCGCTTTCTTTTCCTTCGGAGTCACCAGATCCGTTAGGAGTTGTTCCATTACTTTGCGGGCTGATTCGCTATGGACATATTGCAATCCTTTGGCAATCAACCGAGCTTTTTGGGCGGCATCTGGTCTTCCTTGACAGGCACGCCACACCTGATAACCCACCGCATCTCCAGGGTGTCGCGTAAACCCAGCAGGTAAATTAGAGACGGCAGAAGCTTCTTTAACCGCTTTGACAACTTCCTTAACTTCCAAAACATCTAGATTCTTCTGAATTGCCAACTGCGCCATATCGAGCCGTTCCTGCTGGCTCAATACCCGCAGTTCATAGAGAATATCACTCCCGCGACGGCGAAAATGTTCAATTAACTCCGTTGGTGCAGGCAATGCTTCCAAACCCATGAATACTTGGGCAGCCACAACAATCTGGTTCTGTTGAATCGGTTCAAAACCAGTATTCTCAAAAATTGCCAAGGAATTCTCACCCAACCGCTGCAATGCTAAGCAGGCTTGCCCCCACTGCACCCATGTCCCTTGTTTTTGGCGCAAAAAAGTAAATAGCTCTTCGCTATCACTGGGCAAAATTTCGGTGTCTGACATAGGTTTTTGTTCCAATTAAGGATTACAGTAAGAGTATGAGTGAAGGTTGATTAGAGAAGCGATAATTTAAAGGTGATAGTTTAAGGGTAACAATTTAAGCAATCACTTAATCGTTATTAAGCTGCAAAATTGCCATGAAAGCCTCTTGGGGCACTTCCACTGTACCAATGGACTTCATGCGCTTTTTGCCTTCCTTTTGCTTTTCGAGGAGCTTCTTCTTTCGGGAAATATCGCCACCGTAGCACTTGCTGAGCACGTTTTTCCGCAATGCCGCAATATTCTCCCGTGCCAGAATCTTGGAACCGATGGCAGCCTGTACCGGAATTTGGAACTGTTGCCGAGGAATCAAATCTTTTAATTTAGCCGCCAGAGCGCGACCGACGTTATAGGCTTTATCCCGATGCACGATACAGGCGAGGGCATCCACTGGTTCGTTATTGACCAAAATATCCAGCAACACCAAATCATTAGGACGATAGCCAATGAGTTGATATTCCATACTGGCGTAGCCCTTAGTACGGGACTTCATCTGATCAAAGAAGTCAGTCACCATTTCTGCCAAAGGCACTTCATAAATTAATGTGACTCGCTCCGGTGTAATGTACTTCGTATCCACAAATACGCCGCGCCGGGTGGTGCAGAGTTCCATTAATGTACCCACATAGATTTGCGGAGTCATGATTTCTAGCTTGACATAAGGCTCCTCAATCATTTCCCGTTCGTGGGGTGGCGGTAACTCGCTGGGATTATCGATCATCACCACTTCGCCCTTAGTATCGGTAATCCGATAAACCACCGAAGGCGCAGTCACAATCAGATCCAAATTATATTCCCGCTCCAAACGCTCTTGAACAATCTCCATATGGAGCATTCCCAAAAAGCCACAACGAAACCCAAAACCCATCGCGTTAGAGGTTTCTGGCTCATAATTGAGTGCTGCATCATTGAGTTTCAGTTTGGTTAAAGCTTCTCGCAAATCTTCAAACTGATCGGCATCGGTGGGGAACATGCCACAAAATACCATCGGCTTAGCTTCTTCATAACCTGGAAATGGTTCCGGTGCGGGATTGACCGCTGAAGTAATCGTGTCACCAACCCGTGCATGAGCCACCGCTTTAATCGCCGCTGCTAGGTAACCCACTTCCCCCGCGTGCAGTTCATCCACTTGGATTTGATTCGGTGCTAAGATGCCCAACTCATCAATTACATAATCTTGGGACGATGCCATAAACCGCACCCGATCACCTTTGCGTACTGTGCCATCCATAACGCGGAAGTACACAATTACGCCCCGATAAGCATCATAGTAACTGTCAAAAATCAGTGCCCGTAACGGTTGATCGGTGGTGTCCTTGGG
>JBIKNH010000179.1:0-8884 GCA_044358815.1 Pseudanabaenaceae cyanobacterium
CGGTACAGCAACCGTGACCTTGCCAAACACCTTGCCAAAATATTCAACCCAATCTCGAAACATTGACCAGCTTGCATCACTAATCGACTTAGCTAATTTGTGATTTTTGACCATATTCCCCACTTGCAAATCTTCATAGGCAATCAGGTCGTTAGACCGAACCACGCACCTTGCTGTTTTTATTGCAAAGTCTTTACGCTGCCTACTTACTTGCAAATGCTTTCTGGCTAACCGCTTAGTTGCTTTACGACGATTAGCCGAACCCTTTTTACGCTTAGATACTTTACGCTGCAACTTTTTCAGTTGACGCTCTGATTTTCTAAGATATCTAGGATTCTCAACGACTTGACCATTACTATCGGTATAGAAACGATTCAGCCCCACATCTAAACCAATTGTGGTTTTTGATGGTGCTACTTCTTCACGTCGATCCACATCTACACAGAATTGAGCGTAGTAACCATCAGCCCGTTTTACGAGTCTGATACGCTTAATCCGCTCTATCTGATAGAAATTTAGGTCACGGGAACCGATTAGCTTGAGTCTGCCAATTTTGAAGCCATCGGTCAAAGTTAGGTATTTCCGATCTTCAGATAGTTTCCATCCTGATTGTTTATATTCAACCGAATGTCCACGCTTTTTAAACCTTGGAAACCCTTTCTTCCCCGATACTTTCTTTTTGCAGTTGTCAAAGAACCGATTAATTGCTGACCATGCTCTCTCTGCACTGGCTTGTCTAGCTTGTGAATTGAGCTTTTTGGCAAATTCAAACTCTTTAGCAAGCACAGAGCAGTATTTGTTGAGGTCGTATTTGTCGCTATCCTTGACATCCATCCATAGCCTCAAAGCTTTATTACGCACAAACAGGGCAGTACGAATCGCCTCATCTATGAGGTTGTACTGTGCTGTTTTGCCTTTTAGTTTTGCTTCGAGGACTAGCATGGTTTCAAGTTTCTTATACTGTATATTCTAGCACAAAATATTACGATAATATAAAGCCGTCCTAGAAGGACGGGGTTTTAAACCCAATTTCCCGATAAAATCAAGATAGTAAAAAAAGAATTTTCCAGAAGGAGTTTACCCCATGACCCTAGCCCCTAGTCCTCCAGCGGCTCCAACCAATAGGAGCTATACCATAGCCGAATATTTTGACCTAGAATTACCCGCTGACACCCGCCACGAATACCGCCACGGAGCCATAATTGCCATGACTGGAGGCACTCCCGCCCATAACGAAATCATTGGAAATCTGCTGTTTTTGCTGAAATTAGCGCTGAAGAAACAACCTTACAGTGTTTTTGCTAGCGACCAAAGATTATGGATTCCTGAACGCCAAATCTATACTTACCCTGATGTGATGGTGATTGCCCGTCCTTTGGAGTTACAACCAGGTCGCAAAGATACCGTGACTAATCCGGTTTTAATTGCTGAAGTTTTGTCACCGTCCACCGAAGCCTATGATCGGGGCGAAAAATTTGCCGCCTATCGCACCATTCCCACCCTCAAAGAATATCTACTGATCGATCAAGAGCGCCCCCACTTAGAGCAATATGTCAAACAGGCTAACCACTCTTGGTTATTTACGGAGTATGACGATCCCAATGCCCATGTGCCCCTAGCGGCGGTCCAAGGTGAATTAGCTTTTGTTGACCTATACGAAAACCTCTATGACGGAACCCAGCAGTCAGTGGACTAATCCACCCCATGAACCAAAGTCAGTTAGTTCTAGTACTGCTGATCCTCTGAATAACCTTACTAATAACCTTACTAATAACTTTAATTTTGCTGCCCTTGCCCTTGATGTGGGGCGCAAACGCATCGGGGTCGCTGGTTGTGATCGCCTAGGTCTGTTTGCCCACGGCTTGACTACGATTATCCGTCAGGGCTGGGCAGTGGATATGCAAGCACTGGCTGCCATTGTCCAAGAGCGACAGGTCGAAGTTTTAGTCATTGGTCTCCCCTATAATATGGACGGTACTCTGGGACCCCAAGCCCACCAAGTCCAAAAATTTGCCCAAGGAGCCAGTAAGCACCTTCAGCTACCTGTCGAATTTGTCGATGAACGCCTAACCTCCTTTGAAGCCGAACAGATGATGCATCGCGCCAGAATTTCCAGCCGCGACCATAAGGCAATGATTGATCGCAAAGCCGCCGCCTTGATTTTGCAGCAGTGGCTAGAGCAAAAGAAACAATCCCGTTGTGAGTCCCCTTTACTGTCATAATGCTAGACGTAACAGATCTGATGCCTGTGGTTTTGCTGCCCCAAACTGTAGAACGTTATAGGGTATTAGATTCAGTGAAATCAACAACTTAAATAAATACTTAAACAAATCAAGTTAAATAAGTAAGTTAAATAAGTTAAATAAACCAGTTAAGTCAGTCCTATGGCAAATCAAGTTATGGGCATTGACAGTAACCTGTTGACAGCGATTTGTTGACAAGTAATAACTGGACACTGCAACAACTCTAGAATGACCGCCTCTAGAATGACATAGTGCATTCATAGACTCATTCAACTTGTAGCTAACATCTAGCTAAAATCAGGTGACCCCCGCGTTTACTGCAACTGCATCAGCGTCGGGAGTATCTCAAAAGCCAATCACAAGCCGATATTACACGCTCGTATAACCACTGGATATGGAAGGATCAACCATTATACTTACCGATGATACGGGCAAAACCCTGCCTTGTATTGTCGAGACCACTTTTGAAATTGATAGTACAACCTATCTGCTGATTATGCCTGATGCTTGTGCTGTGCAGATTTATGCTTGGCAACCCACCGAGGATAGTGATGATAACGCAGAAGAGGAGGAGACAGAATTAGAAGACGTTACCGAAGAAGAGATTGACGCAATTTTCCCCATTGCCCAAGCGGTTTTAGCGGAACAAAATCTCACTTTGCGGCGCACTGCTTACACACTGACTGTGGAAGGGGATTTACCAGAAGCTGATGATGATGACATCATTGAAATTGACACCGAGGAAGACGGTAACTGTGGCGAATTTCAAGAGCTAGCCCACTTCTATTACGAAGAAAAGGAGTTTTCGGTCTTTACTTCCCTCGATCCGATCATGTTTGTGGCGAAACTCAATGCAGACAACGTGCCACAACTGTTAATGCCCCATGAAATTCCTGCCATTGAGCCACACTTAGAAAAGTATCTTAGCCATGTCCTCGATGCCGAAGATACCGACGAAGAAGTCTAGCTCGCTTTTTTACGCTGTTGCTGTGCCCGTGACCTTGCTGTTAACTACATGGGTTAGTGGTTTGTGGTGGGTTTGGGCCAGCGGCGCTCCTAGCACCACGGCGAACAAGGTCAGAATTGCGATTCCCCAAGGGATGTCTACCCAAGGAATTGCACGGGAGTTAGAGTCTGCTGGTGTGATTCGTTCGTCTGTGGCGTTACGGATTTGGTTGCAGTGGCAGTCCCTGCGGGGGCAAAATCTCGCCCTGCGTTCTGGGGTTTATGACTTCCCTACAAATCAGCCTCTGCCCGATGTAGTTAATTTGATGCAAACGGCTAAGGCGGCGGAGACCCAGTTTACGATTCCTGAAGGTTGGACATTGCAACAAATGGCTAACTTGTTTGAGCAGAAAGGATTTTTTACTGCTTCGGAGTTTATGCTTGCGGTTCAGAACAGACCGAAGAATCGAGATTGGCTCCCTGGAAATGTGAAGAGTTTAGAGGGTTATCTATTTCCTGATACCTATCAGATCAATGTGTCCCAAGCCACTCCTGAGCAGGTAATTGACTTGATGCTGGATCGGTTTGAACAAATGGCTTTACCAGTGTACCGAGACTACCGCACCCAAGGGGGGAAAGAGAATAAACTTTCCCTAGAAGATTGGGTAACTTTAAGTAGCATTGTGGAACGAGAAGCAGTTTTAGAGAGTGAACGCAAACTAATTGCAGGGGTATTTTTCAATCGGCTACGGCGGAATATGCGTTTAGAGTCAGATCCAACGGTGGAATACGGTTTAAATGTTCGCCAAACCCAAGAGAATCCATTGACCCTCGAACAGGTGCGCACCCCTTCCCCCTACAACACCTATTTAAATGAAGGTTTACCACCTGGAGCGATTGGTGCTCCTAGTTTAGCCAGTCTCAAAGCGGTTTTGGAACCAGCGACTACTGATTATTTATTTTTTATGGCTCGGTATGATGGGAGTCACATTTTCTCGCGAACCCTAGAAGAACATGAACGGGCAGTGCAGTCTGTGGATAACAAGCTACGTCAGAATCAGCGCCGTTAAGCACAAGTATCTTTCTATCTGTTTGCTCCTATAAGGTTTTCGTTCCTTTAATCCCTATGCGTTCTTTTATTACACCTGATTTAGTTTGGCGACAACCCATTAACGCCCTAACCATAGACCAACTGAAAAGTTATGGTTTACGGGCTTTGATTTTGGATGTGGATAATACTTTAGTTTCTGATGACGAAGAGAATGTATCCCCTTTGGCTCAAGAGTGGATTAATGCCATGCGGCAACATTTCCAGATTGCTTTGGCAAGTAATAACTTTAGTCATAAACGGATTCAGCGCATTGCTACTACTTTAGATTTGCCCTATCGTTCCCGCGCTAGAAAACCATCACGGCGGGCTGTTAATGAATTGTTAACGGAATTGAATCTACCAGTGGCAGAGGTAGCGATGATTGGGGATCGCTTGTTTACGGACACGATTGTAGGCAAGCGCTTGGGATTATTTGCGATTCTAGTGGAGCCTTGGCCATCTCCCTATGAAGTACCTAATTCTATTTTTGCGATGCGTTCTAGTTTGTTGCGGGAGTGGGAAATCTGGTTGGCGCGACGTACTGGAGTGAGAGTTTAATTCGCAAGTGTGAGTTAGAAGTTTAATTTAGGGGGTTTTCTCAGAACATAAACCTCAGTGCCTGAACTGTGAAGTTAAGAAAAAGCTTAAGAGAACACCCCTCAATACAAAAGTGTTGCCAATAATTCTTGAATTTGTTAAGAAATCAAATCAATTCTTACCTATCTAGTACATTTTGCTTATTTTATTGTTGTTTGATTTAGCAAAAATAACTAGGTAATTTATCAAGTTATCTCCCTTAATTAGTTTCCTTATAAGGATTTCAGGGCAGTTTACTCTTATTGGATAATTGTCAACAATCTTATATATTAACGATTAAATCCCTAATATTTCCCCATCTACTTCAGGTTTTCTTAACTGTTTAGTTGTAAATTTGTGACCACAGATACCAGTATTTTGGAACTATAAGTGTTATCTTCCCTGTAAGGCTAAGGAAACCATAACTCTGGTGATCATGATCACATACGTCCCAATTTGTTGGTTTGTTTAATACTCTGTATGCTATCTTTCGTTCACGACGTTCACGATTTGATTCATGCTTTTGTTCACGGCTGGAGGTTAAACCCATGGTGATTATGCCGATGGAAGAGTACTTGATGCCTATGGGTAATTTAGGCGCTCTCAAGTATCAGGATCGACTGACTAGACAGGCTATCAAGCATTCCCTAGTGATGGCTTTACCTGACACCATGAACCATGAAAATGTTGATTCCTTGCGCGACTTTCTTGTTAACTTCTTTTCCAACCATGCACCGAAAATTCTTTTGTTCGATGTGAGTCACATTCAAGTTATGGATTCGCGAGGATTAGGAGTGCTCATTTATGCAATACGCACCGCTGCTATGCGCCAGATCAAGGTTGTGTTTTGCGGCAATCCTCATCCTTGTGTTGCGGAATTGCTGTGCTTGGCTAGGGTGCAAGGGTTTGATGGATGCATCATTTCTTAGACTCTTCTTGTAGTGTTCTCTTGAGAGATCACATGGCGTTAAGCACTAGAAACACTTAAAAACTATTCAAGATTCAACAATTAGCTAAATCTTGAATAGTTTTTATTGCATTATTGGACTTTCTTACCTAACAGACATTCCAAACGGGCATTCCCAATTAAGCTAAAGCTGGAACCTTGGTACCGAGGGAAGTCAATTGTGGATATAGTGGGAACTTATCGCACAATGCCTTGACCCGTGCTAAACATTCCCCTTGAACCGCATCACTGTCAGGATTGAGCAACCGTTCCGCAATGATATTCGCAATTTCTTGGAAGTCCGCTGCACCTAAGCCTCGGCTGGTCATCGCCGGAGAACCCAAACGTAAACCGCTGGTTACAAAAGGCGATTCGGGATCGAAGGGCACAGTATTTTTATTCGCAGTGATGTTCACGCCACTCACCAACAGATCCGCGACTTTGCCAGTCATACCAATGGAACGCAAATCCACCAACATCAAGTGATTATCAGTGCCATTGGAAACCAGTTTAAAGCCCCGTGCCTGTAATTGAGCCGCCATTGCTTGGGCATTGGTAATAACTTGGGCAGCATATTCCTTGAACTCAGGACGCAAAGCCTCACCGAATGCCACGGCTTTACCAGCGATCACATGTTCCAAAGGTCCGCCCTGAGTCCCAGGAAATACCGCCTTATCTAGTTTTTTACCCAATTCTGCATCACGGGTCATAATCAAACCGCCCCGAGGACCGCGCAGGGTTTTATGGGTAGTGGTGGTGACCACATCACAGTAAGGTAGTGGGTTAGGATGCAGTCCAGCGGCAACTAGTCCAGCAATGTGGGCAATATCCGCCAACAGATAAGCCCCCACTTCATCGGCAATGGCACGGAATTTGGCAAAGTCAATTACCCGAGGATAGGCAGAATAGCCACACACAATTAGTTTGGGCTTATGTTCCTTCGCTACCGCCAGAATCGCGTCATAGTCTAGCTGTTCTGTCTCTTGACTGACCCCATACTGCACCACCTTAAACCATTTCCCAGAAACGTTGACTGGTGAGCCGTGGGTTAAATGTCCACCGTGAGATAAGTCCATCCCCATGATGGTGTCGCCAGGCTGTAATAGGGTCAGGAATACCGCAAAATTGGCTTGAGCACCGGAGTGAGGCTGCACATTCGCCGCCGCTGCCCCAAATAACTCCTTAGCCCGCTCAATGGCAATGGCTTCGATTTCGTCTACAAACTCACAGCCGCCATAGTAACGCTTATGGGGCAAACCTTCAGCATATTTGTTGGTTAAGACCGATCCCTGTGCCGCCATCACTGCCAGGGAAGTAAAATTCTCACTAGCAATTAATTCGATGTGGGCCCGTTGACGGTCTAGTTCTTTGCCGACAAATCCCGACACCAAAGGATCAGCTTCTGCCAAAATCGAAAATAAATCTGTCACGGGCGGTTTTCTCCTGAAGTTTTGTGTAATGTTTTTTGTGTAATGTTTCAGTGATATTTCCCAATCACTGTCCAAGTACAGTGTCAAAGTACAGTTTAGAGATTCTCTAGGAATTTTCTAGGGATGGTGTGGGAATTGTCTGGGGATCGTTTAGAGATTTTTCTAAAGGTTCGGTAGCAATTTCGGCAGCAATTTTGACAGTGATTGTGGACTGAGTAACTGAGCCTTATAGTCTTCGGGATTAACTAAAATATCGATTAATTGGCAAGTCACTTGGCAAAGGATTACCTAGCACAATCCATTGATTAGTTATTGATTAGTGTTGAGTAGTGCCGTTAATATCATCAGCACTGGCTAATCCTTAGCTAATCCCAGTCAATTAACCCAGCAAATTACCCTTGCTACCCCACAATTCCAAGGATCTAGCATAGCAATTTACGTTCCCCTATGGGTGGGAAATCTCCTGGGTCATTGCAAAAAAATGTCATCAATTCGCCAAAAATAAGCAATCTCAGCTAATATTCCTGATTGGAATGTGCATTGCAGGTTAAAATTTCCTTACTCGTACCCCATAGCTCCGCCCAACAGCAATGTATTTGTCAAGCCGCCTCCTTGAGATTACGCCTTCCCTAACGCTGGCTATCGATGCAAAAGCTAAAGCACTTAAGGCAAGCGGCATCGATGTTTGTAGCTTTAGCGCTGGTGAACCGGATTTTGACACCCCCGAACATATCAGAGATGCTGCCAAGTTAGCCCTAGATCAAGGGAAAACCCGTTACGTCGCCGCCTCTGGTATCCCCGAACTAAAGCAAGCCATCGCGGACAAACTACGGGACGACAACGGTGTGACCTATGCCCCCGAACAGATTTTGGTCAGTAACGGCGGCAAGCATTCGCTGTATAACCTGATGATGGCATTGCTAAACAAGGGTGATGAAGTGATCATTCCTGTGCCGTTTTGGGTGAGTTACCCCGAAATGGCGAAGTTAGCCGACGCTAAGCCAGTATTTGTGGAAACCACCGAAGCCAGTGGTTATAAAATTACGCCGGAGCAGTTGGCAGATGCTATTACACCGCAAACTCGGCTGTTTGTGCTTAATTCTCCCTCCAATCCGACGGGGATGGTGTACAGTCCTGACGAAGTTCGTGCCCTTGCCGCCGTTTTAGCACAGCACCCACAGGTTTACATTGTCTCAGATGAAATTTACGAGAAAATTCGCTACGATGGTGCAGAGCATCTCAGTATTGCTGCCGTTAGTCCCGAAATGTACGAGCGGACTTTTATCAGCAGCGGGTTTGCTAAGGCTTATTCCATGACCGGATGGCGCATTGGTTATCTGGCTGGCGCTCTGCCTGTGATTAAAGCAGCAACGAATGTTCAAGGTCACAGCACTTCTAATGTGTGTACTTTTGCCCAATATGGTGCAGTGGCGGCTTTGCGGGGCGATCAAAATTGTGTGGAAGTGATGCGCCAAGCTTTTAACGAGCGTCGAGAAGTGATGTACGAAAAACTCACTGCTGTCCCTGGTTTTACCTGTCCCAAGCCTAATGGAGCTTTCTATCTGTTTGTCAATATTAAGCGTTTGGGAATTGGTTCGCTGGCATTTGCGGAGTCACTTTTGGATGAAGCACGGGTGGCGGTGGTGCCTGGTGT
>JBIKNH010000180.1:0-8876 GCA_044358815.1 Pseudanabaenaceae cyanobacterium
CTGGTATGAGGAAAGGGGTAATCAGGGCACTTTAGGCTCAGCATCGAGTCTGATTAGTTAAGAATTTCATAGGCAATAACTGATCCCAAAGAGTGCTGAGTTAGCCTAGGAGAAACTTAGTCCCACCCTCCAGAGACATTGATCTTGCCTAGTAAAACCCTAGGAGATCACCAGCGACGTAATAGAACAGAAGTAGCAAACCTCAGCAGAGAACGTGTTCTGTAGCATCGTCAAGATCCGCAGCGATTTAACATAAATTTAGGAGCAAATTAGATGTATACCAAAAGCCATCGTCAAAATCACGACCTCAATCAGGACCAAAACCACCAATTATCACTCGGCAAATGGGCTAGTGCTGTTGTTGTCAGTGCCTTAAGTGGGGCGATCGCCAGTTTAGCCCTTGGGGTAGCAGAACCGAGTTGGTCCGTCAGCAAATATGAGGGGCAAGCCTCAGTACAAGCCTCAGTAAATGTAGGACAGGTAGTCCCCACTGCATCCATCAGTACATCCACTGCTACATCCACTAATGACATCATTGGACAAACCACCGCCCGTGCTTACTGGCAGCGGGGGGTCAAAAAAGAAATCAGTGGCGACTACGAAGGGGCAGTGGCAGACTTCACTCAAGCCATTGAGATTGATCCGAGCTATGCCCCCGCCTATGATAGTCGTGGCATTGCCCATTTTCGTTTGGGAAATAACGTCGAGCTAGCCCTGGCTGACTTTAGCAAAGCCATTGAACTAGATCCCGAAAATGTGAACGCCTATAGTAACCGCTGTTCTGCCTATCGAATTCTGCGCCGCTTGTCAGAAGCCGCTAGTGACTGTGATCGGGCGGTGGAAATTGCCCCTGACTTCCCCAATGTCTATAACAGTCGTGGTAACTTGCGCATTGACATGAAACAATACCGAGGAGCAATTGCTGACTTTAATCGTGCCATTGAATTAAAGCCAGATATTGGTCAGCCCTATTACAATCGCGGTCGGGCTTATCGGATTCAGGGACGGAATGCTGAAGCTTTAGCCGATTTCCGTCAAGCAGCGATTTTGTACAAACAGGCGGGTAATCGTCGCTATTACCTTGATGCAGTGCGGGCAGTCCAAGAACTAGAAAAAACTAATGGAGGGGAAGCCACTGAAAGTTAAATGAATCAAGGCTATCCAGGCTATATCAACCAGAGTGATCATGCAACCAGCGGGGATTGTTAACAGTCCAAACACAGAAGCTGTATCCGGCTCCTTAGGTATAACCGAAAGGAATCATACTCTGGTGCGTACTTTTGCCCGTGCCCTGAAACTGAGTCAGCGGCAGTTTACATTGTTTTTGGTTCGATGTAATTACACCCATTTGCGGCAGCAGCTATATCAAGAACTGACCCAATTAGGTTGTAATTATCGGGTGGTGAGTTTAGCCGAACCCACCACCAAGAAACTAGATAAAAAATTGGATTTTAATGCCAAGGTCCAGGGTTTACTCAGTCCGCCCCAAGGTTATGAGTATGAACAGATGCCGATCTTTTGGCAGGATTGGCAACAGGCTAATCATCCCGAACAGTTTTACACTGCTCTGTGCCAGCAACGGGAGAAATTAGCCCACCAGTTACGCGGACCGTTGGTGCTGTGGCTCGAAGATACCCCGTTTGCGGATTTATGTCGTTATGGCGGTGATTTAGTCCATTGGGCTGTACCTGCGTTTAGTTTTACCCTGTCGCTGGGAGACTGCTGGGAATATTTAACGGAATGCACAGATACCGCTTGGCAATACCTGGTTAATCCCAGTTATTACCTTGGGGCACAGGATCAGGCAATTCGGTTGGCGTTGGATGTGATTTGCCCCCCAGCGGTGCGACTAGAAGAATTACAGGCGGCGCAAAACCAATTACTTAATGCCTTGGCTCAAGATGCCTTCGCCCAAGAGTCAGCGCCGCCGTTGCACCTGGTCACATCAAACCAAAAGCAGGTTTTTTTAGGGAAATTAGAATGGCTGTTGGGGTGGCATTATGGGTTAAATGGACAGACCAATCAAGCCTTGAGTCACTATGAACAAAGTCTTCACCACTGGCAACAGGCGAATGACGGACTAGGGGATTTGGTGGGCATGGCTTTAACTAATATTGCCATGAGTCAACATTGGTTAGATTTGTCTAAACCAGTGACCAGTGCTGCCTCCGGTAATAGAGCCTTAGATCCGTTATCCCCTGTGACCGATCCGAGTCAAAATCTCACTAAGGGGCATTTGTGGCAGCAGGCAGAAAATCTGTTACGCCAGGCGATGAGTTGGTTAATTGCGGGACAGCGGGAGGATTTATTAGCTAAATATGGGCATTTGTTGAGTCAGTGTTTGGTGCGGCGCAAACAATGGTCAGAATTAAAAGAATGGCTTCAGGAGTTAATGCCTTACCATGAGCGCCGTCCCTTTGACCTTGCCCAAGACTGTGGTTATTTAACCCAAGTGGCGCTGATGGATGCCCAATGGCAGGAGGCACAACAACAGGCAACTACTGCTTTAACTTGGCTAGAACAAGCCGAAAAGTTAAATAGTAAATCCGGCAAGTCCGGTGATCGTAAGTCTGATGATCATAGTGATGGCAATCATAAGGGAAGAAAGTGGGGGAGTAAGTCAGGGGGTTTGTCCCTCAAGCAGTTAATTAACTATGGGAATTATGATGGTAATCATGGCGATCATCAGGGTGATCAGGTAAGTGATTCTGAAACTAGCGCCGCGCCAAATGGGATGCCAAATGCGGTGCCAAGTTCGATCCCAAGTTTTACCCCTGGGGCAATTCCTAAACACTTATTCCAATTACACCGCAGCCATTACAAAATTCTTTTAGCCCAAAGTTTGCTCCGATTAGGCAAAATTAATGCAGCGGCAAAACAACTGCAACAATCTGAGAATTTATTGCAATCGCCCGCAGCCTCAACCACAGGAGAGGTGGACTATCAGCAAGGAATTCAACTTTTAGCTTTACGATATGAAGTTTATGTAGCACAGCGTAAATTCCTCGATGCTTTTCGTACCAAGCAACAGCAGCGTTCTTTAGAACAACAGTATGGCTTACGGGCTTTCATTGGTGCGGTGAGTTTGCAGGCGAAGTCTCAGCCAAAATTCCAGAGTGGGCGCAATCCTCAAGTAACGCTGACTCCAGGGCAGGGCATTGCACCGGAAATGCTAGCTTCAGGGCGCAGTCGTGATTTACATCGTCTAACGGAACGGATTCTCTCCCGTGAGCATAAATTAACCGTAATTCATGGACAATCTGGAGTGGGAAAAAGTTCTCTAGTCAATGCGGGTTTGGTACCGACCCTCAATCAGCAGTCCTATGGCGACGGTTGGGTGATTCCCGTGATTTTGCGTCGTTATACTGATTGGGTCGCTAATTTATGGGAACAGTTGCAATTCCATAATCAACGGCTGGTCATGGAAAATCATGCATTGACTACAGAATCGAAAGGTTTAGATACTCTATCGGAAGCTTTGCCGGAATTTCTGGCTGATAGTAGCGATAGTGGTTCTGTAGGTCATGGAGTATTTACGGAAGCGAATCAGCCCACCGTACCAGAGAAGTTATTACGAAGACTACAACAGCTTAGCCATCAGGGGCATTTAGTGGTTTTGATCTGTGATCAGTTTGAAGAATTTTTCTTTACTTCTTCCCGTACTAAACAACAACAAAAATTCTTTGAATTCTGGCGCATTTGTCTACAATTGCCGAATCTTAAATTAGTACTTTCCATTCGGGAAGATTATTTACATCTACTATTATCGTTAGAGAATTTAACCCATCGCCTAGATATTCTCAGTCGAGAGCGTCGTTATAGTTTAGGAAACTTAGCCGCTGCCGATGCCCATGCTCTAATCACCAGTTTGACGGCTCAGGCGCATTTAGTTCTGGAACCCAGTTTGATTGATGCTCTAGTGGCAGATTTAGCCGCTGACACAGGGATGGTGCGCCCCATTGAATTGCAATTGGTGGGCACTCAGTTACAGGACGAAAATATTACTACTCTCGAACAATATCGCCAAGTAGGTTCTAAACAGCGTTTAGTGGAGCGTTCCCTTGAGGAGGTGATCCATGCCTGTGGACAGGATGCAGAATTTACCGCACGACAGGTTTTGCTCTATCTGACCGACGAACAGGGCACCCGTCCCCTACGCACCTATGAAGAACTAAAACACGATTTGACCGTTAATCGAGGTAATCCGGAACTATTACCGATGGTTATGGAAATTCTGGTGGGTTCGGGTTTGGTGTTCCAATTTCCGGAAATCCCTAGCGCTCGGTATCAGTTAGTCCATGATTATTTAGTTTCGTTCATTCGCTCTAGTAAAGAGTCAGGGATTCTTGCGGAACTAAATCGGTTACGCAGTTCTGCCCTACGCAGTCAAGCCATTGCCGATCGTATCACCAAGGTAGCGATGGCAGGGGGAGCTTTTGCCATGTTGGTGGTGTGTTGGTTCGCATTCAAAGCCAATGAACAAAGACAATTAGCAGAAGTGGATGAAATTCGTGCTTTAACTTCTTCGGCTGAGGCGCGATTTGCTTCCAATCGCCAGCTAGATGCCCTCTATGATAGTATCCATGCTGCCCAAAAGTTACAACATTCTACTGCTGCCCAAAAACAGGAACAATTACGGAATCAAGTTTTTACGAATCTACAAAATACTACCTATAATATTTACGAACGGAATCGTTTTTTTAATAACTTTCTCACCCCTAACACCGAAGCCGTGCCATTTTATGCCGTGCGTTACAGTCCTGACGGGCGCACCATTGCCGCCGCTAACTATAACGGACAGGTTTTACTCTATGCCATTGATGGGGAATTACTCGCAACTTTAGAGACCAGTAAGGAAAATACGAAAGACAATCCCCAGGGACGTAATCGGGTATTACGGAACTTGATCTTCAGTCCTGATGGTAAATTCATTGTGGCGGGGGGAGACGATGGTTATTTATTTCAATGGGAAGTGGCTAGTCGGAAGTTAATCAATAGTACTGCCGCCCATAAACGGAAAGTCAATGGCTTGGTCTATTGCCCCAATAACCTAACCATTGTAACTGCCAGTAGCGATGACACGATTAAGTTTTGGAACAGTACCACCTTAGTTAATGAGCGTTCTTTTGCTGCTAACAGTGATGGTGTGAATGATTTAGATTGTCATCCCCAAGGTTCAGCCCTTCTCAGTAGTGGACAAAATGGTAAACTGAAACTCTGGGATTTACAGGGTAATTTAATTAAGGAAACCGATAGTATCGAAGCAAATCCATTAGTCACTAATCCTAATAATCTAAACAATTCCAATAACGACCAGCGGAACAATGCCACAGCGGTATATCAGGGGCGATTCCATCCCCAAAAGAATCTCATTGTTTCTGCCTATGGCGACCAAAATATCCGCCTTTGGGAATTTAGTCCCCTAGATGGCTCTCCAGCGAAATTCACTCCCGCTGGTATTATTGGTGATAAAAAGAACGAATTTACTATTGTACGGTTCAGCGCCGATGGTAATCAGGTTATTACTGCTGGTTCTGGTTCCGCTAATCCCGATTTTTCGATTCGGATTTGGAACTTAGACGGCACGCTGGAAGCCAAACTACAGGGACATGAGGAAAATATTTTCGATTTGAATGTCCATCCTAAAGGAAATCTCATTGCTTCTGCGAGCAAAGATAAAACCGTTCGCCAATGGCAGGGTACAGGGGCATTATTACGCACGCTCCAAAAACATACCAAACCCCTATGGACTGTCAGCATTAGCCCTGATGGTAAAACCATTGCTTCCGCTGGTAATGACACTTCTATTAATCTGTGGCAGCAGAATGGACAATTACTGAATACATTGCAAGGGCATCGTCGCACTATCTACGGAGTTTCCTTTAGTCCTGACAATAAATGGATTATTTCCGCTAGTAGTGATGGCATCGTTAATTTTTGGGAACGGAATTCCGGTCGATTGGTGAAGACATTTACCGGTGATCAGCAGGTATTAACAGGCGCAGTCATGAATCATCAAGGTAATCTGTTAGCGACTTTCGGCTCTAATCGCAATGAACATCGTATTAAATTATGGAAGATTGATCGTAATTTACAAATTACGCCCCATTTGGAACTGAAAGCACATACCCAAAATATTTGGGCGGTCAGTCTACATCCTGAATTACCGATTTTAGCCTCTGCTAGTGATGATGGCAGTCTCAAATTATGGGATACGAATACAGGTAAATTACTCCATTCCATTGACAATGCCCATCCCAATGGAGTATTGGCTCTAGCATTCTTACCGAATGGTAAAACCATTGCCTCCGTGGGGAAAGATCGACATCTGAACCTATGGGATATTGATACGGGCGCGAATCTGTTGCGTTTAGAAGTGGCAGACAGTTGGATTTATGGCGTAGCAGTGCATCCGAACGGTAATACTATTGCTATTGCTGAAGCTGATAAGAAGATTCATCTCTGGGATTTACCTACGCGCACTAGGGTAAAAACCTTAGTCGGACATAATGCAGAAGTAAGTGCTTTGGTATATAGTCCCGATGGCGAAAGATTATTTTCCGTCAGTCGGGACAATACCTTAAGGATTTGGAACGCCGAAACATTGACCCTAGAACAGTTAGTGCAGCGGGGTTGCCAGTGGCTAGAACCTTCTCTAAAACATGATTTGGTTTGGAAAAGAGAACGACGTTCCGAAATCTGTGGCAAGGGAATGTAAGTGTTACGATTTAGGAGCACTCAGCGGCATCTAGGGTGATAGTTTTAGATCATCTAAATTCCATAATGCCCCACCCACCGCTGAATATTGTACCCCTTGAACGCGATTTCGTACTGCGGCAAGGGATAGAGGGGTTACAAAATGGATTAACGGTAATTCAGATTGGACTAGTTGCTGCATTTTGCCATAGAGGGCTTTTCTTTCCGACTCGACCACAGTTTTCGCCGCTGCCACCATCAATTCATGAATTTCCTTTTCCCAAGGTGCTACTTCATACCCAGGTAGTGGCGGCTCGGAGCGGTCTGCACCTTTATTGAACATGTGCAAATTTCCATCCACTGCCCAGAGATTGATACCATAATGGGGTTCAATGCCTCCAGTAAAACCAATGAGAATTGCTTCCCATTCCCTTGTTTTATCAATACGGTCGGATAAAACATTAAAATCGATGGGTACAAAGTCTACGGTAATTCCAATAGCTGCTAAATCACTCTTGATTTGAGTGCCGATTTGTCCCCGCAGGCGGTTACTGCCAGCATTGGTCATCAAACTGAACCGGATTAAATTTCCTTCCTTGTCGGTTAGTTCGTTTTTGGTGGCATCATAACGATAACCAGCTTCCTTGAGTAATTGTTTCGCTTTTTCAGGATTGAAATTATATTGGGTTAAACCTTCAGCTTCAGATAGGAAATAGGGACTGCTGGGACTGATGGGGGAATTTTGAGGTTTGCCTAGACCCCGAAAGAGATTGTTAATCATGGCTTGGCGATCAATGGCGTAGGCGATGGCGCGGCGGAATTGCACATCATTAAACCAGCGGGATTTAATCGGATCAACGAATGGCTTACCAGTTTTAGGGTTACGTCCACGATTGAGATTGAACATCATAAACTGCTGCCCTGTAGAAGAACCACCGTTATAAATCGTAAAATTATCCTTCTGTTCTTCTTTTTTCAAGAGTTGAAAATCTTCGCTACGCAGATAATGCAAATCTAACTCTTTAGAGCGAAACTTCAGAAATGCCGTATCAGTGGAATCAACAATCTGATAAATAAACCGAGGAATATAGGGCTGATTAGGTTTGTGATAGTAAGGATTAGGCTTGTAAATAAACCGCTCACTGGTTTGATACCGCTCAATGGTATAGGGTCCACTGCCCACAAGTTCCCTCGGATTAGTCGCCAAAGTCCAAGTGGAAAGGAATTGCAAATTACCAGCCTGATCTTTATTTTGGAGCGTTTTTTCAAGGATATGCTTGGGTAAAATATCTACTGAACCTGCCACCCGCATAAAGGGCGCAAAGGTTTCCGGTAGAGTGAAAACGATTTGCTGATCGTTAGTTTTCTCAATTTTCGGAAATTCCCGTTTATCACCAATTCGTAAGGTGTCTTGACTGCTGGAAGGAATCAGCGGATTAAAAATCACATCGCGAAAGGTGAAGATCACATCATCTGCGGTCAGAGGTTTACCATCAGACCATTTTAGATCAGGGCGCAAATTAAAGATAACTCGTTTTCCTTCATCCAAAATCTGCCATGATGCCGCTAATTCTGGCTGTAATTCGGAAGTGACCCCGTGACTCGACACCAAACCCGTAAATACTGGTGATAAAACCGTTCCGCTGCCAGCATCAGTGACCAAAACCGGATTAAAGGTTTTCGGATCAGTGAGAATACTCGCCACCATAGTGTTATTCCTACTGATCACATTTGCTGCTCCCGTAAACATCTGGCAGCCAATCAATAATAACGAACTCAACAATATTGCCACGAGCCACCATGACTTTTGCCATAGCCTGAAAGAATTTCGGCGCAAATGTAGCTGACGGGATTTGACAGCGGCAAAGTTTGACTGAGATGACTGAGATTTGGCAGGTTTGCGGTGCAGGTTGCTATGCATAAAATGCTAGTGACCATTGAAACGATGGAGCAGGTACAGGATTCACTATAGCTGAAGCATTGAATCTGCGGAAACCATCCCAACCGTATCGCCACTGTGGGGATCGATGGAGATTTAAGACAAATCGCCGAATTGACACTCCTCAGCCTGAAGGCGTGAGGATTCTTGGACTCACTATCGCCTGTAGGACTTGTCCTAGCATGGTCTTACTCAGTGATACCTAGTCTCGCAACTAGCTTCTCAAGCGTGAATTTCCGTA
>JBIKNH010000025.1:0-29196 GCA_044358815.1 Pseudanabaenaceae cyanobacterium
ATTTCTAAGCCATAGCGTTCCCGATCGCGCACGGCATACAGCACCATTTCTTCAGTGGGCGTAAGATCTAGGGGATCATCAGACTTTTTACGTGCCATAACCTAATGTACATACAATCTTAAACTGATTATACATTAATTGGATATATAGTCAATCAAGTTGAAATGCATAGGTTAAGCCGATGAAAACATGAAACACAGCTTCGACTTCGCTCAGCTAACTTACACCGAGGGCTGAGCGAAGTCGAAGCCACCTCTACAATTCATTTTAAACAACCACATTAATTAATGCCGTTCTTTAATCACCAAATTTCCCCAAGACTCAAAACAAAATCTGGCAACACATCTTCACCAGACAAAGTAACTGGATTTTGTAACACTTCCTTCGGCTGTCCGATGCGATAAATTTCCACTTCTCGATCTTTGCGATTAATCAACCAACCGAGCCTTGCCCCGTTATCTTGATATTCCTGCATCTTTGCCTGTGTAACCTTCAAGTTATCACTAGGAGACATCAATTCAATTACAAAATCTGGACAAATCGGCGCGAATTTGGCGCGTTCTTCTATAGTTAAAGCTTCCCAACGTTCTTTTAAAATCCATGAGGCATCAGGAGAACGATTGCTACCATTGGGAAGCTTAAAGCCCCCAGAAGAATCAAAGACAATTCCCAACTTTGTGCGTCGATTCCAAAAGACCAGATCAGCATTTAAATCAGAGTTACGGGCACTTGTTTCACTACCGGCAGGAGCCATGACTGTAACATCTCCTTGAGCATTCCGCTCGAATCTAAGATCACTATTTTTACGACAAAGCTGGAAGAATTGCTCATCGGTCAGATCGATCACCGACTCTAGGCTGATAGTTAAAGCATTCATATTTTTGGATCAGGTTATGAGCCTACGGTTTGATTCTATCACAAACGCTAATCTCGGCAGATCAGGCGAGGAAGATTGACATTACGGAAGCTTCTTCCTACGCCTGAAATCATGATATTGATTGGTAATGGGCAAGCTAATAGAG
Source organism: Pseudanabaenaceae cyanobacterium (assembly GCA_044358815.1). Lineage (GTDB taxonomy): Bacteria > Cyanobacteriota > Cyanobacteriia > Pseudanabaenales > Pseudanabaenaceae > JBAXSK01. The sequence continues at coordinate 1,023 of JBIKNH010000025.1, forward strand.
AATCTAGAAATCTACGCCACGCTTGAGATCCACACCTTTCTCGGCGTAGTGTTTATGGCAAACCATTTCGGAATGAACACTGGCTAACTCGAAATAGGCTGGGGGATGCATACACCTTCCAGTAATAATTACTTCAGTATCACGATTCTTTCTCAGCAGAGCTTCGCAAATTGGTTCCACAGGCAATAAATCTAAATCCACCGTGGGATTCAGTTCATCAAGGATAATCGTTTTATACAATCCTGAAGCAAGGGCAGCTTGGGCAATTTCCCAACCGCGCTGGGCTTCGATAAAATCTAGTTCCTGTTGTTGTCCGCGCCAAACGATAGCATCTCGTCCACAACGCTGATGATCAATCACATGGGGATAACCCTTTTGCAGTGCGGCAATGGCAGCATCTTCCGTATAGCCTGTGCCACCTTTGAGCCATTGCACAATCAGCACCCGATGGGACAGATCCCGACTAATACCAGTGCCAATCGCTTTTAAAGAACGCCCTAAAGCTGAAGTGCTTTTGCCCTTTCCGGCACCAGTGTAAATTTCAATCCCTGATACACCATATTTTTCGGGATTAGCGCTGTGGTGGGGACGCATTTCGGAATGTAAATCCGCCATGTCCAAAAGGCGCTGCGGTGTACCCCGTCCAGTGCAGATCACTTCTAATTCCGAAGGTTTGTGAGCCAGATCGTTCACTACTTCATCTACACTCAGCAATCCTAAATCCAAAACAGGATTAATTTCATCTAAAACGATCACCGAATAGAGTCCCGATGCCATCGCCCCCTTCGCAATTGCCCAACCCCGTTCTGCCTCGCGGCGGTCAAAACTAGTAATGTGATCCGCGTCAAAATATTCGGCTCTTCCAGTACGCACATGGTCAATCAAATGGGGAAATCCCTGTTGTAAAGCAGCAATGGCAGCATCTTCTTCATAATCTCGTTCTACTCCCTTCAAGAATCGTAATAATAAAATCCTGGTGGGATAAGGACGGGGGGTATAAACATTAGGATCACTGTTAAGGTCACTGACGCTATTGGTCATACCTAGCCCCAAGGAGCGTAAAACCACACCCAAAGCCGCTTGGGATTTACCTTTACCCGTGCCGTCATAAACATGGATTTGCCCCACTTCTCGCTCCGTGCGACGCTGGGCGGTCATAATGCCAATAGCTGCCATAATTTTCCTGCCTGTTTTTTGTCTGGTTGTAGTTAATGAATTGTCTTGATCATAGTATTGTTACCACTAACCCAATACACCACCACCCACCGCCTCATTTTTCCAAGAGTCTTGAACCATTCTTTAGACAAATATATGGATCTATCTGCCTGATATGCTCCAAAAGTCTTGTACAATGTCTGATTTGGAGTCTTTGTTAATTAGGTTAAGGTCTGAAAGTTCATCATGATGCGTTCCCACTATTGCGGTCAATTAAGCGCTCAACATATTGGCGAGTCAGTGAGCCTGTGCGGCTGGGTAGATCGGCGGCGGGATCATGGTGGCGTGATTTTCCTCGACCTACGGGATAAAACCGGCATTGTGCAGATTGTTAGTGACCCCGCCCGCACGCCTCTCTCCTATGAAATTACGGGAGAAATGCGTAATGAATACGTGATCCAAGTTACAGGTAAAGTCTCCCGCCGTCCCGATGATTCCCTCAACCCCAAACTAGCCACTGGGGAAGTAGAAATTTATGCCGAATCGTTGCAACTACTCAACCCCGTTACTAAGCAGTTACCGTTTTTAATTTCCGAAACCGAACACGTTAAAGAAGAATTGCGCCTGCGGTATCGGTATTTGGACATTCGCAGTGAACGCCTTGCCAATAATCTCAAACTACGGGCAGAAGTGGTGCGCATCTTACGCCGTTATCTAGAAGATAATTATCACTTTATGGAAGTGGAAACCCCTGTATTGTGTCGTTCTACACCGGAAGGAGCGCGGGATTACCTAGTACCCAGTCGCGTCAATGCCGGACAATGGTATGCTTTGCCCCAGTCACCGCAGTTATTTAAGCAATTGCTGATGGTTGCAGGGTGTGACCGTTATTATCAGATTGCACGATGCTTCCGCGATGAAGACCTACGGGCAGATCGTCAACCGGAATTTACCCAATTGGATATGGAAATGAGTTTCATGTCCCAAGAAGAAATTCTTCAATTGAATGAGAATCTCGTTCGTCATTTGTTCAAGGCAATTAAGGGCGTAGAACTGGAACCATTCCCCCGCCTCACCTATGCCGAAGCAATGGAACGCTATGGCTGTGATCGTCCTGATACCAGATTCGGTTTGGAACTGATTAACGTCTCTGACTTGTTCGCTAATTCTGGATTCAAGGTGTTTTCTAGCGCTGTTGCCAATGGTGGTGTGATTAAAGTTCTATCCATTCCTAATGGCGACAGTTTGATTTCTAATACTCGCATCAAGCCAGGCGGTGATTTATCCAATTTAGTTTGTCAATACGGAGCTAAGGGCTTAGCTTTTGTGCGGGTGCGTGAAGGTGGCGTGATCGATACCATCGGCGCACTCAAAGACAGCCTCACCGATGAGATTAAGGCAGCACTTCTGGAACGCACCGACGCTCAACCAGGGACACTGTTATTATTCGGCGCTGGCGCAACGGGCATTGTTAACGAATCCCTGAGCCGGTTGCGCTTGTTCTTGGGTAACGAACTGGGTTTAATCGACCACAGCAAAAACAATCTATTGTGGATTGTGGATTTTCCGATGTTTGAATGGAATGCCGACGAGCAACGCCTCGAAGCAATTCACCATCCCTTCACCAGTCCTAATCTCGAAGATTTAGCACGGGGTGGCGGTGAAATTGGCATCAATACCCGCGCTGTCGCCTATGACATTGTGTGGAACGGCACAGAAATTGGTGGCGGTAGTTTACGGATTTATCAGCGCTCCATTCAAGAGAAAGTCTTTGCTGCCATTGGACTGACTCCCGAAGAAGCTAAAGAGAAATTTGGTTTTCTGTTAGAAGCCTTTGAATATGGTACGCCCCCCCACGGTGGGATCGCCTATGGTTTGGATCGGTTGGTGATGCTCTTGTCTGGTTCCGATTCAATTCGTGATGTGATTGCTTTCCCCAAAACCCAGCAAGCGCGGGATCTGATGACCGATGCCCCTTCGGGAGTAGACGACAAACAACTCAAAGAATTGTCGGTGCGGTCTACGGCTCCCGTGAAAGATAAAGCCGAAAGATAAAGCTCCCTAAGGTTCCATTACTAATTTTCATGCATACCCCTGACCCCTTTGTCAAACTTAGTCCTCAATGGGCAGAAACCTTGGCTTGGCAACCCTCGGTACAGCAACTTCAGCAACTAGCCCGTTTATATCAGTTAGTTGTAACTGGTAATCAGAGGCAAAATCTGACTCGCATTACGGAACCCACAGACTTTTGGGAGAAACATCTGTGGGATTCTTTGCGGGCATTGTTGCCACTCTGGGGGCAGGAATCAGAACCTTGGCAAGTCCTAGATATTGGTACAGGGGCAGGGTTTCCAGGTTTGCCGATTGCGATTGCATTCCCTAATTGGCAGATCACCCTTTTAGACAGTCGGCAAAAAAAGATTACATTTGTTAATGAAGCCATTGCCGCTTTAAATTTAGAGAATGCCCAAGGTATTGCCGCTAGAGCCGAAGACTTGCGCCCGACCCAGTGGCGGATGGCATTAAATCAGAGCGAATCGAAACCAACTAGCAAAAAGACTAGGGCGGCTAAACCTAAAGTTGAAAAGGTCATTCAAGAGCAACCAACCGCGCAATATGATTTGATTACCTTGCGAGCGGTGGCAAGTGTGGCGCAGTGTTTACAATATGCCTTGCCATTGCTTAAACCCACAGGCAGAGTGATTTTATATCGGGGGCAATGGCAGGAGACCACCGCCGCCCAAAGGTCGGAAATACTAGCGGAGATCAATAAAACCCATCAGGGAGCGACACCTCACCCCATGATTTTAGAAGTTGACCAGTTTATGACTCCTTTTAGTAATAGTGAACGCCATTGCTTGCATGGAGTTCGCAAGTAAGTTAGTCCTGATTGATTTGTCTCACCTATTATTTTTAGGTCTTTTTAGGTCTTTTTGTTTCTAGATCTTTAGTCCTATCAACGTCACATCTCTGGCTCATCTGGCTAAAAAGCTCTGACTAATACTTTGTCCCATGCCATGATCACAAGCCTCGATCACAATGGCGTGTGATCCATATCTCTGACTAACAGTGACATACAACACAGGCCGGAACCACAATAGTTCCTATGATAGCGTAGTCCAATATGAATTGAGTATTAACCCATCAAAAAAGTCATGATCACATTGATAGAATTAAGTCTTGTGCAAAAAATATGAAGCCTTGGTGAATATTGATTTCTTACTCTTAAAGATAAGGTTATCTACCATTAAATTTAGGTATCTTCACCTCCGGAAATCATGAGCATAATCTAGCCATTAATCCAACCATAATCTAGACATTTATCCGAGTCAAACCTAAACCTTCAAATCTAAACTTCCGTTTGACCCTTTCCATAGAACTGTTTTATCAGGTAATTGAAAACTTTCCTAGGAGCTTTTAGCGGATCAGAGTTTATTTAGAGAGTCTGACCGAATCTTGCCCAACTCCTCCCAGTAAGATTCTGACTCTATTGCCTATTACCTGTGATTCGTCATGAACTGTTCATTGTCAATGTCAATTCCTAAATCCAGACAAAACTACCTTGCAACACGACGGGGATTTAATCATGGATACTGATAGCTTAGCCGTATATAGCATAGTGGAGCAACTGCGCAGCTACAGCCAGCGCCAATTTAGTGGCTGCATTGAGATCCAAGATCAGCAGGAACAGCACTGGTATTTGCACTATCACCTAGGACGCATTATCTGGGCAACCGGTGGACATCACAGTCACCGACGCTGGCGGCGCTTGATGAGTCAGCATAAACTCCACGTAGATCTAAGTAAAATTTCCCTGCGCACCCCCGAAGAAATAGCGTATTGGGATTACCATGTGTTGGTAATTCTGCTGAAACGTCAAAGTTTTACGCGGGATCAGATTAGTCCTGTGGTGGAGCATAGTGTCCATGAAGTTCTATTTGACATTTTGCAACAAGCCGCAGCGCAACAAATTACCTACTATGGCGAAGTGCACCGCACCCTATCAGCCACAATTACCCTGTTGCATGGTGAACAGGCAGTTAATCAAGTTTATGATGAATGGCTCCAGTGGCGCAAACTGGGAATGACCGAATTTTCCCCCAACCTTGCCCCCTGGATTAAAAGACCAGAACAACTTCATACCGAAACTTCTGAATTAACCTATAAAACGTTAATCACAATTCTCGATGGTAGACGCACTCTACGGGAATTAGCGTTGTGGATGCGTAAAGATGTGATGACTTTAATGCAGTCTCTCCTAAGCTATTACCATCGGGGTTTGATTGGACTTAATGACGTACCTGATGCACGGTTACCGAACTTTGCTGTGGTTAATGAAGTTCGTGTTCTACCGGAATCTACCCCCGTTCCTGAAGTGAAGTTGCTCCGTCCTCTCATTGCCTGTATCGATGACAGCGCCCAGGTTTGTGCCATGTTAGAATCTATGGCAAAACAATTAGGGATGGGTTTCTTGGGTTTAAATGACCCAATTCAAGGCTTAAGTGTTTTATTGAAGGAAAAGCCGGATTTAGTGATTTTAGATTTAACCATGCCCATCGTGAGCGGTTATGAACTATGCGCCCAATTACGCCGCTCGCCCGAATTTCAATCCACACCGATTCTCATTTTAACCAGTAATGATGGTTTGATTGATCGAGTCAGAGCAAAAATGGTTGGGGCAACCAGTTTCTTATCGAAAAATAGCGGTTTAAATAAAATTGCTGTAGAAGTCCAACAATTTCTCGCACCGGAAATAGTGACTAGTGAATCATCACCGGCGATGTCCCCAGCCAAATCCCAGGAATCCGGCATATTGCAAGGTGGAACACCACCATTTAAGAATTCTGCATTACAGGTGTCCTAAGGAGTGGGATTTGCCGTAATAATGCCGTCACTAAATGCCATCACTATAGTTTGGTTTCTCACTAGGATTCAGTTTGAATGTTATTGACTAAAATCGATAAATCATCAATCTCAAAATACTGATGAAACTTATTCGTCACATGGAGCCAGTAGGAACGCCCATCCGATTGGCGGCGCTTCTGCACAAATCCTTGGCTGAGAAGCTCCTGAATATGTTGATAAGCCGTAGAGCCACGCAGTTCTACGATTTCGGCTTGGGAAACATTGGGTTTTAGGGCGATCGCCGCTAAAGTTCGCAACGTGCCTCTAGACAAGTCCAAGGGCACTAACTCATGGACCAAATCTGTAAATTCACTACGAAGCCCCAGGGCAAAGCCATCTGGAGTTTCGCTAATTTCTAAAGCACTATCCCGATGGGCATATTCCGCCACTAAATCTAACAAACCCATTTCGGCATCTTCTTCGGGACAGCCTAAGATATGAGCGAGAGTTTCAATGGTAATCGGTTGCGCTTTCAAGTACAAAACCGCTTCTACCTTTTGTTTCAAGGAAGTATGATCCATTTAACTGATGGTTAACTACGGTTAATCAACCCCAGTTTACTCGATTCTACTCAATAATCACGATAGTACCCGGAAAACGTTCGTTAAACCGATTCCGTTCCCTAGTGACATTATCTCGGTCCGTGTAGCTGCGCACTTGAATAAACTGCCTACCCTGGATCGTGCGGGGAAAAGCATCCGCAGCAATTGCCCTAGCTTGAGCTAAGGTTTCTGCACTGCGCATCGGAATTAGTAACCGATAAACTTTCCCTTGGGGTAGAGGCGGAATCGGTGGTAAGGCTGCGCGGTTGGTATTATTGCTAGGATTCTGTCTAGTATTAGGTTTAGGGTTGGGATTAGCACCTGAAGGCTTGGACGTATTGCCTGACCGAGGGGGACGAGTTTGATTTGTACCAGACGCGGCAGGATTTTCAGGATTCCCTTGGGCAACTTCTGGACGACTCGCATCACCCGATGGACGTAGCGGACGGTTGAGTAAGCTGCTACTGATCACCTGTGTAGTCAAACCCCTAGCCCGTAAATTATTAGAAACTGTCCTTGCGGGAGCCAAACTAGAAGAGGGCGAAACCACTAAAACCGTCCGATTACCTAGATTGACTTTTTGGGGACTAAACCGTAAAGCCTGGAGTTGCTGGATTGTACTGTTTGGGTTGCTGCCCATTTCGGCAATGACACTATAGGCGCGGTAAGTTCTGTTTAAAGCGCTTACATCACCTTGAAAGGAATGGACCACCGCATCTAACTTTAATTGTCGCAGTTGGTCAGCCCGTAGGGTTACCGACTCGGCATTGTCAAACGTACCAAAGAAAGTCATTAAGATCCCAAAATACTGACAAGGGGCGGCGGCAATGGTCAGAAACTCTGGTAACTGGGGCAAACTGTCAATGGGTTGATTTACCAGAATGGCATAGCGGCGGGTAGAAATTTCACTGCAATGAACCAAAGGTGTGTTACTTGCCGTAGGACTGGCAGTAGTTACCGGAATGGGTTGCGGCTCATCGGCTTCATCTTCCACTTCAGTTTGCGCATTGGTTGGTCTGGGCGCGGCTTGGGCAGGATCTAGTTTTAGTAATGTAAAACCGCTGCCCTGAATAGCGGCAAGTTGGGGGGACAAAGGCGTAGGAACCAAGTTCGGGGCAATGGGAATCGCCGCTACAACATCAGTACCCAAGGGGAGACATCCCAGCCCCAAAAAAACACCCAGCAAGCCAGTTCCTAACAGAAATGGTCTTGAGGTTTTTAGCCCAGATGGGGTGCAGTATTTTTTCATGACCGAACTCCATTAAGGGGATCTTGTGTCAGAGACTTTGACGTATATACTAGCGACTTGTTGCCCACAACCTAGCTCCATGTAACAAACTCCATTTGGCAAGCCTCAGACAAATAACGATTTCTAGAAACTAAATCTTAGGGATTGTCCCTTAGAAATTAGCAGAAATTGACCCTTAGAAAGAGGCTTTGGAAAACCGCTTTGAGAAACTGACCCTAAGAAACCGACTCTGAGAAACTGCTGCTTTGGTGTGATGATTCGGTATGTAGATCATTATGTAGATCATTGCTGCATCTCTACCCCTACCCTCTCACCGCTGCTTAACTTCTGTTTTCTTCCCTGAGTTTTTATTCCCTGAGTAAAGTGACTGAGGCAAGTTACCCAGACAAGTTCCTCAATGAATTTACCTCAGCAATCTAGTTAAGTAGTTTACTCAAGGAATTTAGTCAAGTAGTTTAGTTTAGCAATTAGGAATCAGCTAGGCATTAGCACTGATGAAACTGATTAAATCACTACGGGCAGCATCGGCATACTCATGGGGGACTTGACAAGTACCAGCGTTCTGGTGTCCACCGCCCTCATATTGCAGCATCAGTTGACCAATATCAATGGGATTAGTGCGATTAATCACCGATTTACCCACCGCAAACACGATGTTTTGTTTTTGCTTGCCCCACATGATGTGCATTGAGATATTACATTCAGGGAATAAGGCGTAGACCATAAAGCGATTCCCCGCATAGATCACCTCTTCATCCAGTAAATCTAGCACCACCAACGACCCATAAAACCTGGCGCAGCGCTGAATTTGTGCCCGAAATTGCTGATCTTGGGACAAATACATTTCCAGTCGTTCCACCACATCTGGCAACTGCATAATTTCGGTGATGGACTGATGACGGCAAGCCTCCACCAATTGCATCATCAACGCATAGTTAGAAATCCGAAAATCCCGAAATCTACCCAAGCCAGTGCGGGAGTCCATCAAAAAACTGAGGAGTACCCAACCCTGAGGCTCCAAAATATCCGTTAGATCAAACTGCGCTGCATCACACTTGTCCACCGCCGTCATCATATCTTGGGGGATATGGGGAAATTTAAACTTGCCGCCATAGTAGTTATAAACCACCCGCGCCGCCGAAGGAGCTTCAGCCTCAATCACATGATTTTCGAGTTCACCATAGACCCGCATTGTCTCACTAGCATGGTGATCAAATACTAAATGTGCGTCTGGGTGGTAAGGTAAGTTCGTCAAAATATCGCGATTTGTCACCTCAATTTTGCCGTCCTGCATGTCCTTGGGATGCACAAACAAAACGTCATCGATCATATCCAACTCTTTGAGCAAAACGGCACTAACCACACCGTCAAAATCACTGCGGGTAATCAAACGATATTTGTTGCTAGAAGCAGGCTTGGATAGAGAATCAGTGCTACTCATAAGCTAGTCAGGGTATTCCAGATTTAGGTAAAGCAGTCTTGGATCGTTACGGTATAGGACAGTTTAGGCTAGTCAGTCTGAACAAGAATCAAATGTTACGCAAAGTAAATATTACATAAAATATTCCCTAGGAATTCCCTAAGAATTGCCTAAGATATTAGGTCAGAAAAGGGGGAATTGGGGTGTGTCCTAAGTGACATGACACTGACATAATGCCGTGAATGATCACGAATAATTTGGCAATGCATATCATCACAGATGATGATTCAGCCGTGAAGTACCAAACAGCCCAGCAAAATGCCCACCAAAATAATTAATACTGCCCTTGATAAATTTGTGACCTCACTGGGTAAAATCATGGACACCAGAATGAATCATGATTGATTGGAACGCGGCATTAGGATTTGTATTGGGGTTTTTGACTTGGAGTTTGGCATATGGCACGTAGTTTGCGATCTGTTTTACAGTTCTTTGTTAACCTGTTGTCGCGCTTGCGCAAGTGGTTAAATAAGATCGGTAGTCCGTTTCGGATTAACCGTCGTTTCGTGCGTAATCTGGACTCCCTAGCTCGCAGCGGTAAGACCCAAGGGGGGTTTGTTTTGCCCGTGGTGGCACTGGTCACCACAGCCGTGACCCTTTTGGTGGTGGTCACAGTATCTCGTTCCGCAGATCGCGCTCAAAATGCCGCCAATAACCGCGTTCAAGAAGCTTTCCGTAGTGCTAATACGCCGATTATTGACCGAGGACGGCTTAAGATTGCCAAGCTGATCAGCGACACTGAACAGCAACAACGAACCACTCCCTCAGATACCCTCCTCAATACCGTATTCCAAGGTACAGACTTTACCCTACCCGACGAAATTCGCCTCCAAATCAATACTGAGTTTGATGGTACGTCAGGCTTCAAATATACTGCGACAACCATTGCCGATAATGAAGTCTCCAATACGGCATGGAAGTTTCCGATTGATACTGATGGTAATGGCAGGTTTGATACTTTCGGGCTGTATAGCATTCAGTTCCGTGCTAAGCCAGTAACAGGCGCGTATCTAAACCGTGCCGTTTCGCCCCTAGAGTCCCGTAGTAAGCCGATGGAAGCAGGAACGCTATCCGGTAACTGTGCGGGGGCAGCAGCTAACGTTGCCACTAATGAAGGTTGGGAATCTGGTACAGACGGTAAACTGCGCAAAGCATTTTTTGTTTATGCCACAACCATTCCCATTACAACATTACCAACTGCTGCGGAGATTGGCGGTTCCACTAGTACTCCCAGCGGCAATATTGCTAATTATGAAGTATTCCGAGGCAGTCGAGTTTTCAGTGCTTTAGAACTACAACAGGACCGACTCCGTACCCCGTTGAACAATAACGCCGTATGGTTTGAGGGAGACGTAGAACTAGCCCGCGCTGCCACATTCCGCCTCAACGGTCGGGTGTATAGCGGTGGCAACCTGATGATTGGTTCCTTAACGGGGAATCCTATTACTTTCTATCAAGTGAGTGCTAGTAACAATGACGCTGATGCTAGCAATGGCACTGATGCTGGTTCCTGTTACTACAGCGAAGATAACTCGGTAGTGATCGTGGCAGGAAATACGGTGGAAGGGGATGCCCTCTCTACGGACACTTCCCTCGGTGGGGCAGACTTCCATTTGTTTCTGAAAGATAATGCTAATCCTTTAAGTAACACAAGTTTGGGGGTTGCCACACTAAACGACTCCACCCAAAGCGTGATCAGCGCAGCGAATAACCGAGGGGCGGACGTTCTATTTAATGAATTGGAACTAACTCGTCGAGTTTTCCGCTTAGTCAACCAAGTGCTTACAGTGGCTTCCCCTAGTGGTGCACTGTATACGGGGACTACTCCGGTGACGATTCCGGCGGCTCCGGCGGTGGTGTCCTATCAGAACGTTGCCTATGATGACCCCTATACGGTGAAGGTCAGTACGGCGAAACGCATTGTGGATGAAGGTTTAAGTACCAAAGCTGAATTTGACCTGGCCCGCCGCAGTGCCTATGAACAGTATTTCCGAGATCGTCTGCGTAAAGTGCCTTCTATCGAGGTGGGTTTCAGTGCAGCGGTGACTAAACTAAACAGTACTCCTGCCCTGAGTGGTGACCCCACATCAATTTTGGCGCGTCAGACTGTTACTAATCCCGATGGTACCACTGGCTATGAATGGTTGCCGCCAGTGGAGTGGTTAATTCCCTTTGATGGTAACGGTGCTAGTCTCAATCGCTCCGTTAGTAGCTACACCACAGGTGGTACCAGATATAACGGACGGGGTTTATTGAGTTTGAGTACTAGTGCAGGGGGAACTGCTCCAACTGCAACTATCACCCTCAACGTCAACTCCAGTACTAAGTTAGCTAATCCGCCAGCGGTTGATCCCAAAGATGCTGCCACTCGCAAAAATACTTACCTAGGGGATCGGATTTTGGTGGGTAATAACCTACCTGCGAGATGGCCTTACTTTGATGCAGATGGTAAGTTTAGCTACATTGATGCAAGTAAACAGCAGACTTATGCATTTGGTGTTGCTAGTAATGCTGTTTTCTGGAACTCACCGACTAATATCGCCACCGCCACCACCAGTGAACGTACTCGTACCACCCAAGCCTATACCCTGGAATCCCTAGGGGTATCGGATCGTAATGGCTTCTGGGAACTGTCCGCGACAGCTAATCCGGCAGATCCTAACCCCTTGCCTGCGGCGAACCAAGTTAACACTGTTGCCAACTCTACCCCCACTACGGGCGGTTTGCGAGTGGTGGTTAATTCAGGGATCTACACCAAGTTGACTCCGGCAGAAATGGGTTCAGTGCGTACTGTGGATGCACCAGGAACGTTTTTACCCCCCTATCATACGGGGGTGAGCGATGATCCAGCCACCACAACTATTGACGAGTCGGCAGCACCAATGTACGACTCTAACTTAGAGGATAGTTTTGGTAACTTGATTGACACCCGCAGATTTGCTGCTCCGGACAATTCTGCCACCACGACGACCGATGAAAGCAAAACCCAAAACTTTGTGGTTTGGCCCGACTCGATGCCGCTGTCACCGGAGATCCGTTGGCTCAGTGCTGCTACCACTCCGGCGGTGGCGGCGGCTAATGCTGGTTACTATCGTATCAAGCCCGCAGTTAATGATTTAACTCAATACAGTTCCTATACCAATAACAATGGCGCAACCATTGACAGCACCACCACAACTCAAATTCCCTTGACCGCCGATAATATTCCTCGGGGTAATTTGCAGATGCGGGCGGCGGCAGTCTATCACTATAAGTATGATTCGTTTAATGCCAATGCTTTAACTCAAAGTGATTATCAAAGACCCGTCGCCTGTGTGAGTAGCTACTATGACAACTCCTTCTCATACCTAGAAAATCCCTTTGCTGCCCCTTCTACCACCAATAGCCGGATCTCTACAGCGTTTAACCGCAGTGGCGCACGGTGGAATGACGGCTCAGCCACTGGTGTATTTGGGAAGGGTGGTTTGTCTAACAATGGCATTGTTTATACACCGGTTACCCATGCGGGGAATATGCCTGCTTTGGCTTCAGGGATTGTGTATAACGCTGCCACTGGTTTGTTTAGCGGTTATGCCGACGGGGCGCGTAACCCTGCTGATGGTAATATCGCTTTTGGCGATCGCCTTGCCTATCAAGCTAATTTGATCTTCCCCAATGGGCGGTTGGTTAATGAACCATTACGGAAAGTTTTACTCAAAATGCTTGGTGATGGGACAACATCTAACCCCCTCAATAACCGTAACCCAGCCTTGGCTAAGCTGACCATAGCCGAACAGTCTACCCTAGATGCTAACTTGTGTGCGTTGCAGATTATGCAGTCTAGTGGTTCATCGGGTGCGTCTTTGACGGCAACAGCAGCCAATACTGCGGGGACTGGCGGTGCGGCTGATGTGGCTCCTAATGCAGTCAATGGCGCTAAACTACCTCATGGCGCAATTAAGGAGTCCGCTTTCCTGGATGGACGGGAAGTGAAGTCACTGAATCGTAACGAGAACATGTACAGCAGCAGTACTGATGTGACGGACAAGAGCTACGGCTCTGGGCGTGAGGCACGGCTGGTCAGCGGTAATTCGGCAGGGACGGCAAGCATTGGCTTCAGTGATCGCCCTGATATTTATGATCTAGATATTGAACAACGGCAGCCTCTAGAGATTCGAGTGACGGATCTCGACATGGATATGCTACGGGGCGGTACAGTGACGGGCGGTAATAACACTGGTATCACCACAGAATATCTGTTGCCTTACAGCGGTCTAGTTTATGCCACCCGCGAAGATGCCCTCAAAGATCTCAGTGATAATACTAATTCAGAACCAGTAACCCGCACCGCCATTAGTGCTACCGACGCAATTCTTGATCCAAGCCGTCGTCCCAGTGGGATTCGGTTAATTAACGGTTATCGGCTCTGGCGTGGTACGAGCAGTTCCCCACCGGACTGGACCGAAGCCACCAAAGGCGAAAAAGGTTTGGTATTGGCTTCTAATTTGCCTGTTTATATCAAGGCACAGAAAGATCCTTTCGGTTTCACTCCAGCAGCGAATCGTGGCGGATTTAATGTGCATCAACGAGGTGGCACGTTAATTCAGGAATTTAATACGGCGCTGAATGAAGACACCACCAATGCCACCACTCAAGCGGCGATTTGGGATAACTTCTATACTCGGTTGCCCAGTGACCGGAATGCTAATTTTGCCTGTCGAAAGGGTGATCCCCGTTGTGGTAGTACTGGTGACGAATGGCGACCCGCGACGGTAATTGCTGATGCCTTTACGGTGCAGTCAGCTTCATTTAGGGATGGCTATCGTTCTGATGGTGACTATGATTTACGGAATAACGAGAATACTTCCACTAGTCCACAGTGGCAGGACATCCGCGAGCGAACCACCGCAGAACAGTTGAAAGATAGTCCCTACGTGCTAGACCGGCGCAAAATGGGCTTATGGAATAACAACTTTGTTACCAGTGCCAACTGGATGAGTGGCTATAACTCCGATGGTCAAGTAGTTAGTACCATCGCTGCGGCTAATCCCTTCCCATTACAGAACCTGAGTAGTTTCAATGGTAATGGAGTTACACCGATCCAGCGGCGGATTGAATCTCGGGAATATGGGATGGAAATCTGTCGCAAGTTGCCAGTGAGTCGTTGTACTTTTGCAGACTGGGTAAAAGACAGAGCCGGCACGACGGCTTTACCAGACAGTGCGACCTATAGCACCACCACCTATACTCCTTCCACACCCACTGGTTTACAGCCTCAGGATCGTCCTCGTTGGATTGACCCCCAAGATAGCCGTTATGCGCGGCGGTTGTCGTTCCTGCGATTTGATGACATCTACAAAGATGGCAACATGCAACTTGTGATGGCGCAACAGTGTCAGGCGATCGCTGGTCAAGGACGGCGACCAGGGGACAGCAGCGGACAAACTCCGGCTTGGCCAATTCCTATTGGGGTGATGTCATATACTGGCAGTGGGTATGATCCCAATAATACGAATAACAATGGTAATGCTGACGCTGGTAATCGGGTTGATTCCTACACCTACCCGCACATCATTGGCGTGAACCAAGATATGCCGTTCAATGCAACCAGTGGTACTCGATTTGTCGCCTATGGTACGGTGCCTTGTCCGCCAGAAGCTAAAGCTCGGGTGTATTTTAGCGATCCATCGGGACAAAGTAACGCTGTGCGATATCGGGAGATTACCGAAGGGGCGCAACGGAACTCGACAATCACCCCTACTTTGCTGACAACACTGCCAACACCAAGCATGGCTAATGTCTTGGCGTGGAGCAGACCGACAAACAACTCTAGCTCTGGTCCATCTACAGGGGATCCGGCAGCCGGTGGGACCAATGATGCTGCGAAAGTTTATCGCATCTTCCGGTTCAGAGTTACAGTTGATAACCTTTCTGGTATTACTAGCAATCCTGCCAGGGTAAGGATTAGACTGGCTAGCGGTATTGATACCACAGTGGCTACAGCTACCACCACTAACAGTACTGCTGGATTTGCTGGGCAACCCGGACTTGTTAGTAATACTGGTACCAAGCAAACTACGGCGATTAACCCAGCAATTATGGGAGCTGTCGGTAGTGCGGCTCAAGCTGTAGACACTAACCCACCGATTACCAGTGCGGCGAATTATCTCAATGCTACGGCTATTGCAGCCCTGTCACCAGCTATCAGTCCGGCAGTACGTCCCCCTGATGCTTCTCCTGTTGCTGCTGCTTCCCAAACAGGGACAGACTTCTTGAACCAGCTTTATCTGTTTGGCTCTAATCGTGGTGATGGTGACACCAATAGTTATTGTCTTTTGGATGGCACTTCAACTGCTTCACAAACCGATGGCACGGCTTGTACTGGTACAACAAACACAACGGCTCTCGTACCTCTGCCAGTGGTGGGTACACTGACAAATGGCGGACCAAATGTCTTTGAACTCACCTTCCAAAATTCCGAAATAACTAACACCCTTGGTGGTGCTGGCTACAGCAACAGTGGCGGAACCTTAACCAAAGATGTTGCGGTATTAGTGGTGCGTGACAGGGCTGCTGAGCCAGAAGAGTACTTTACTCTGAGTCTACAACAAGCCCCCACATCCACAGAAATACTCTTATCTAACACCACTGGTGCTGGTACAGCCATTGTGGGACGGATTCGCCAAGATACCCCAGCAGCACAGAATGGTACTACCTACAGCCAGCCGGTACCTGGGAACTCTACTTGTACGCCACCGATTGCCCCTGTTGCTTCTGTCGCTACTACCATTGTCCGCACCTCGGACGATATGCCGATTCCCGTCGCAAACATTGGCGCGACTCCGGCTCCAGCACCCATGCCTACCTGTCCACCGTCACCTACGCCCACACCACCACCTACGACTACGCCTGCACCGACACCCACACCCACACCGACCCCAGCCAGTGGCGGTACAATGTTGCCACCCCCAGTCTTTGGTACACTTCATGCTGGTGCATCTGCTGGGACAGGTTTAATGCCCACCGCTGCCCTGATGCCAAAACTTGCTGATGTGAATCAGTCTCTGTTAGGGGTGAGCTATCCTTTCATCCGCACTGACAACAACCACACTTATCTAAGGTGCGAAGGTCCAACGGTCAACGGTACTACTACTGGTTTTGGTGGCACTAACTACTCTGGTTTAACTGCTGGTACGAGATCTGCACCAGTTACGCCAATTACGGCAGCATTGGCAGGTAACTATATTACCTTCACTGCCAACGCCACTGCGGATAGCATTACTCCTGCCGCTGGCACCTATGTTGTTGATCAGGCATTGCGGTTTATTGCTGGACCTGGTGCAACATTACCTGGTGGTCTGTCAGCCGGGACAACATACTACGTCAAGAGTGTGGCTACGGGTGTGTTAACTCTGTCTGCCACGGCTCCATCAGCGAGTGGCGCAGTTGTCAATATCACTAGTACTGGTTCAGGTAGTTTTGGCATTGTCAATGAAAACTGTCGTGTTGATACCCCTCAACCAGCACCCATTGCGACAACGGCTCCAGCACCAACTCTAGATGTCCTAGCCAATCGCAAGACCCTCTATGGTATTGGTACTCAAGCTGACTTACCGCCTAATCCTAACGACTTTGATACGGTTAATACTGCTGCAGTTGATGGTGCAACGCCATTAGTTGCGGGGATGACCAAAAACTATCCCAATGCTAGTGCTCGTAACCTGTGGTTCCGGACCACTGGACGTACTAACTGGTTAGCTGAAGCAAATACAGTGGATGAGGGTTGGAACACTTCTAGAAGTTTGTTTATTAACCAGATGCCTTGGCCTGCCATTGGTGGTGGTACTGGTAATCCTTACTTTGCCTCTCGGATGATTTTGCCAGAAACCCCTTGTATTGATACGACTAATGGACAAGTGGATCAATACTGTAGTCTCTCTAATCTGGCCATTGGTGTTACTGCTGCGACTTCCTCCCCCACTACCCTAGCTAACTTGAATGTGCCTTGGAACCCCATGTTCCCCAGTAACAACGCTGGTGGTATTAATACGGTTGACAGTACAAGCCCAGCGTCTGCCTTTGCGGTTTGTGGTGCCACGGGTAATTCTCGACGGTATCAGTCTAGTACTTGGCAGAATGCTGATGACTTTACTGAGTCTGGGACTACTAATGGTTGTGCCTCAGCGGTCAGAACCAGTGTGCAAGATTTCTATAATGACTTGATGGCAACTAGCCTAGATCCGGCTAATGCTTATCCCACAACGTTCAAGGCGATTAATTTAGCCAATAGTACTACTTACCCCCTATCAATGCGGTCAGGGGCAGTGGCTAGTTCTCTAACCAACAGTGCTGCAACTCTGTATGGTTCCCTAGGACGTAGTACCAGTGGTACGGAAACCATGTTGACTATTACAGCTAAAAATACTTTTGCTGATAATCGAGTTAATGTAATCAACCTCTGCAATTTACCTGGCATTGCCACCCGCACCGATCTGGCTGCTGACGGTAGTGCTGCCACCACTGACGATGGTACCGCTGCCTGTGCCACTGCTGATGTTAATGCAACTAGCCCCAGTACCGCCAGCCGTGATACCACTGTGATTCTACGGGGTACGCTGAAGTTAGTGGCTAATCAAGATGCTGACCATACGTCTAGAGGACCTTCGCCAGTGTTTATCCTGCGGGGTAGTCCTTTCAATAACGTTTCTTTGGAAGGCTTGCGGGTGCAGTTGGATGGTGTTGAACCCAATAATGTGTTTTGGGTGATTCCTCGGGTCAATCGTATCGTAGACCGACATGCTGATGCCTTTACCATCAAGGAAGATAATCGGATTGCTGGAGCAGTTTATCCTAGTGCGGTAACTGGTAACTTTATCGGTAGGATGGGCACGACTACCGCAGTTGACAATAAAACCGTGACTACAACCCTGAATATTGCCAATAATGTGGACATTCGCGGAGCGCGATTCTTAGGTTTCCGCAGTGTCATGGCTAGTAGTGTTGCTGATGCCCCAAGCTGTACTGTTGCCGCAACTACAGATCGCAGTGCTTGTGTGGGACCTGACAGTAGTTTCGGTGCCATCAGTCTCGGTAATCAGGTGGTAGCTACAGCAATTACTACGGTGGATCAGCCGCAGACTGTACCTGTTTTACAAATCCATGCGCCAACCTACGTGAGTAACCTGACAGGACAGGGCACGATTGGTGACGCTACTAGCCAAGATGGTTTCATCAATGGTGATCCGACAGCAAATAGTGGTCGCGGTGCTAAGTGGATTCAACAGGCGGATGACACTGAAGTTAACGTCTACATTGTGGCGGGTAACCAGCCTTCTCGGTCTTACGCGACTTTAGGTACTTTGCCGAATAATCTTAATGTTGCCAATGGTACTACCTTGGCAGACAGTAACGGTGGTCTGCATAACTTCGTGCGGTTCATGGAAAACTGGTTTGGTAGTGCGGCAAAGATTTCCGGTGGATTTATCCAAAATACCCGCACGGTTTACGCCACAGGTCCTTTCCAACCGACTAGCCCTTATCTGCCAATGAGTTCTGGCACGCCCAATGTGGCTAGCTTCATCCAGACGGCTTTTCTCAATCCCTTGATCTCGACTAACTCCTCTGACTTGATGCGTTGGCAACGGAGCACCTTCTTACCTGGTTGGTCCTATGCTTCAGCCACAGGTGCAACCCAGCAGTTGCCCTACTATGGTGCGCCATTGCGTCTCTGGGGGTTTGATGTGGGCTTGCTAACCCAATCACCGGATCGTTTTGCAGAACGTTTTGCGAAGTCATTGCCTAATCCTAATGAGTTCTTTAGAGAGGTGGATCGGTCGGATAGATGGGTTCAGTCCCTGTTGTGTGCAGTTCAACCGCCTAATGTAGGCACGACTAATACCGCTGCGCGTCAGGGTGGTACAACAGTTGCCGCTAATACCTATACGGTGTGGGCACTGAGGGGACAAAAGGATCTACCTGCTCAATGTAGTAATATCCCAACCACAACTACCCTAACTTCCGGTAACTATAACTAGGAGGGTAACTGGAATTTAATTTAAATTTACTAACCGAGATTTACTAAAATCGGTTCTCAACTCAAAATTATGGGCACTAGGAGCATTAATAGTTTCTAGTGCTCATGTTTTTTAGTGCTTTGGTTGATGTCTCAATCTTGCTTTTATATTATTTTTATTGGACTATAATTCATTTTAATTAAAATCAATTTCAGGAAATGGTGGTTTTAAGGATATATCAACTACCTATGTAAATCACCTATAATTTGGGTTAGCCTTGGGTTTGAATCCTGCTGACGGCTTGCATTGTTTTAGCCTGTAATCTGTTTGCGATTGAACTTATTGCTTTTTGATAACCTCTAATATTTTTCCGCTAATATTTTCTCTTAAATTTAAAATAACCAATTAAATATCTCATAAATAGTTTATATTGCTTGCTAATATTTATTTATACATAATTTAAGCTAATCAGCATCAATCTTCTTTTGATATTTATTTCGTTTATCATCCCTATACCCACCCTAGAGCCATGATTGCCATTTCTCCCACCCTAAAAACACCTAAGCTGGACAATGGTTCCAGCCTAGCCCGACCAGAACTAAGGATTTTACCTAATGGCTTGAGAGTGTTGGCGGAACAAATTCCCGTAGATGCAGTTAATCTGAGTATTTGGGTGAATGTTGGCTCGGCTTTTGAGGCAGACGAAATTAACGGTATGGCGCACTTCCTCGAACACATGATTTTTAAAGGAACGGAACGCCAACGGGTGGGGGAATTTGAGCAAGCCATTGAATCCTGTGGTGGCAATACCAATGCTGCCACCAGCCAAGATTACACCCACTATTACATCAATGTTGCCCCTAAAGATTTTGCGAAATTTGCCCCGTTGCAACTAGATCTAGTCTGTAATGCGAGAATTCCTGATCCTGAATTTGAGCGGGAAAGAGCCGTAGTTCTTGAAGAAATTCGTCGCAGTGAAGATAGTCCCGAACGCCGCCTCTATCGCCACAGTGTGGAACAGTTATTTTCACGGCTGCCTTACCGTCGCCCCGTATTGGGACCAACCTCGGTAATTGAACAAGTCACCGCGCCACAGATGCGGGCATTCCATCAACAGTGGTATCACCCTGAAAATATGACTGTGGTAATTGTGGGAAATTTACCTGTAACGCAAATGATTGATGTAGTGGCGGATTTCTTTGCTAACCAGCCACCCCATCCGTTGCCCCAGCCAACTATGCCCCACCATCAACCTGAAACGAATTTCCCTACCATTTGCCGTAGCGAATTAGTAGACCAAGGTTTGCAACAGCCGAGGCTTTTGTTAGGTTGGCGATTGCCTGGGTTGCAACAGTGCCATAAGACTACGGACTATCGCACAATGGTAGTCCTGAGTATTTTGAGTAGTATTCTCACCGGTGGGCGCACATCTCGACTGATTCAAGAGCTACGGGAAAAACGCCACTTAGTAGACCGAATTTCTGCTAGTGCGACGGCTTTTCGGTGGCAGGGGATTTTTCAGATTGCGGCAAAACTCCCTGGTGATGACACAATGATGCACCAGCTACCTGTGGTGGAAGAGCATCTGCAAACCGAAATTGAACGGTTAATTCATAGCCCTGTGACCACAGAGGAATTGGCGAAAATCCGCACTCAGGTGGCAAATCGGTTTATCTTTGCCAGCGAATCCCCTCGGGAAAAAGCGGGACTCTATGGCTATTATGATCGGGTGGTTGGTAACCTTGAAGTAGCTTTACACTATCCCGAAATCGTCCGTTCCATTACCCCCGAAGAAATTCAAGCTGTCGCTGCAACATATCTTGATCCTGCTGCCTATAGCAGTATTACTGCCGTGCCGCGATCATAACTAAAGAGTAGTTCTTATGTAATTATAATTTTTACGTTTCTTTTTGCTTTGTTTGATCAACCTTTACCCCGTGATCCTCGGACAGGGCTGCCAATACCTGACTCTCCATATCCACATACTCAAATTGGATTACGAACTAGTCGGCGTACTGGAGAAACATACCGACAATGTAGGGAATTTGGCTATGATGGCAAGATTGTTAGAGATATTGATTTTACTGACCATTGCCGTGGGGACCATACTAACCCCCATCAACATCGCTATAATCGACTTACAGGAAAGCGACAGTCTGCCGAACCACTATAGCTTTTCAAAAAAACAAAATGTCCAATATCATTGAAATCAAATATCAGGATGATCAAGACACGTCCACCATTGAACTGATAGACCTCTTAAACCATATTAAAGGTGATAAAACAGAACAACTGATCTGGTCAATTTTAGATCTAGAGGCAGTTGGTGATATCAGCCTGATTTGGGAAAGAGGTATCTTAGATTTAGAAGCAAATATCAGATTCTTGCCTAAAGGATTGATCTTGAGTTGGCAGATGCTAGTGCAATTAGCCCAAAGATTCGATCAGGTAATTAATACTGTCATTGTTGGTTGTCAAGAAGTTTCACAAATCCCATCGTTAGAACCAAACATAGATCCTGATCCCCATTGCGAAATTGTTCTAGAACTAGTGGATAGCTCTATTTGGCGTATCTACACTAAAGATCCTCTTCTGTCTATGCACCTTGCATTATTTGATACGCGGCAAAGTAATAAACTTGTTGTGACACACCATTAATTGACAAATATTCTTTCTGTTTTTTCTTTTCTGCTCGAGAAAAAATTTACTTTTTGCAGCCTATTGAGGCAATATGAAACACCGTAAAATGATATTTCTAAGCTGGTTAAAGGCTGAAATTGCGTCTCTTAGATAATTTAACAGGCAGCATTCAAACCCTTATCTTAAACTCGTATTACTCATATCACTCACATTACTAAACTACTCCCATGACATCCAGCCTTATCAAAACTACTCCCAAAAACGCCCCAAAGAACGCCCCAAAGAACGCCTTTAACGTTCCCAAAGAAAAAGTCAAAAATCCCCCGCTGACCATTCACAAACTAGGGGATCGCGTCTTACGTCAGCCCGCCAAACGGGTTAGTAAGGTCAATGATGAAATTCGGCGCTTATGCGAAGATATGCTGGTGACCATGTACAGCAGTGATGGCATTGGTTTAGCCGCCCCTCAGGTGGGGGTTAACAAACAGGTGATCGTGATTGACATTGAACTGAAGGATCAATCCCAGCCACCCCTGATTTTGATTAATCCTGAAATTAAGAATATGGGCGGTGCGATGGTCACAGGGGAAGAAGGTTGTCTGAGTATTCCCGAAGTGTTTCTGGATGTGGTGCGTCCCGACGAAGTGGAAGTGATCTACCGCGACGAAGACGGCAAGCCCCAACGCCTCATGGCTAACGGTCTTCTGGCGCGGGTAATTCAGCACGAGATGGACCACTTGAAAGGGGTGATGTTTGTGGATCGGGTCAGCAATGCCAAGTCCCTACAACAGGAATTAGTCAAACATGGCTTTGCGGTTAAGGATGTCCAACCCGTTGCCTGATCAGTTTCCTGTAATTTTCTCCTAACTGCTGAATAGTTACCTAACAAATAATTACCTGACAATTATTGTCGCCATTGTTGTCAGGATGATCCAGCAAATCCTTTAAAATTAGTGTCAATCAATCAACCTCAGTTTTGGGATTTGGCATAGATTCTCATGGCATGGCTCGACCGACAAGGAAAATTATTCGGCAAAATTAGCTTGCTTGACATGGCGGCAGTGGTAGCCCTTGTGATTACATTCGTGGGACTATTTCTCGTCCCTGGTAACAATGGTAGCTCCATTGCCCAGATGGTCACAGCAGAAACTAAACCCGTGCAGGTGGATATGATTGTGCGGGGGTTGAGTGCTAGTGATCCTAAGGGATTGGTCAAGGAAGGCGATAAGGTAAACATTATTATTCGCAACCAACCTCGGGGATCGGTGACCATCCAAAAGGTGACTTTTTCTGTGCCTAAGGTTTTAGCGGTGAAATCTGATGGTACGCCAGTCACTTTTCCTGATCCTCGGGCGGTGGATACTTATCAAAACGATGTGGCTTTAACCTTAGCCGCCACAGCTCGCGTCACCGAAGACGGCGTGATTTTCGGCAATGAAAAAGTCAAGGTTGGAACCTCAATTGATATAGAAGGTTCTAAATATACGATTCGTGGTAGTGCAATGGGTGTGAGGTATTAGAACGATGCAAGCTCCTTTTTCGGCTGGATATGTGTTGCGGGGACGTTATGGCGTGCAGTCTGTACTGGGGCAAGGTGGCATGGGACGCACCTATCTGGCACGGGACATGGAGCGTTTCAATGAGTTTTGTGTCCTTAAGGAATTTATTCCCCCCAATCAAAGTCCTGAGGTAGTGGCTAAAGCCCAAGAGCTATTCCAACGGGAAGCGAGTGTTTTATATCAAATTCGTCATCCCCAAGTGCCGGAGTTTCGGGCAACGTTTGAGGCAGAGGGGCGGCTCCTGCTGGTGCAAGATTATGTAGAGGGTAAGACTTTCCGCGCTTTACTCAATGAGCGGTTGCAACAGCGGCAACTTTTCACCGAAGCGGAAATCGTCAATCTGTTACATCAAATTTTGCCGATTCTGGCTTATATTCACAGCCACAATATTATTCATCGGGATTTGTCTCCTGAAAATCTCATGCTACGGACTAAGGATCGGCTGCCAGTGCTGATCGACTTTGGCGTGGTTCATGCGACGGCAAATCTATTGACTTCACAGATGGGTTTACCTGCTTCGACGGTAGCAGGAAAGGCAGGTTATGCCCCACCGGAACAATTACAAACGGGCAGCGCCTATCCCAATAGCGATCTCTATGCGTTGGCGGTAACTTGTTTGGTTTTGCTCACTGGTAAAGAACCGCCGGAATTATTCGACAGTATTAATCTAACTTGGCAATGGCAACGCTACACCTCCCTTAGTCCCAGTTTGGCGCAGGTGCTGGAACGGATGTTAAGCTATCGTCCCACCCACCGTTATGGTTCTGCTGCGGAAGTAATTCAAGCGCTGCAAATGGCACAGGCGGCTTATTCATCGGTGAAAACCATTGCCGTCGGACAACAGCTAGATCCAGCACAAATGCCTCCCATTCCCCAGCGGACGGTTTTAGCTGGAGACCAAGGACAGCCTCAGCCAAGGAATAATCCCGCTAATACCCCGCCCAATCCCAACTATCAGAATAACTATCCGCCTAATGCACCCATCTCCCAAGAGTCAGGGGTCAATTGGTTTTTGGCGTTATTTTTGTTGCTGGCAGCGGGCGGGATTGCGTGGTCAGTGACAGCTTTATTTATGCCCAATCGCAATGCTAGTAAGGAGCCAGTTTCTACACCTGTTGCTGCCACTAGTACTCCCACAGCTACCCCAACAACTAAAGCTACTCCAGTTAAAACTAATCGCAAACTAGATTTACAACCCACGGGAGACGGTCGTAAAGGTTCTGCCAAAGATACAGTGGAGTCAGGGCAGATCATCACCTATCGGTTTGATGCCGAAGCTGATGAAACGGTCAAAATTGCGCTGTATGACGGTACGGATCTTCAGATGAGCATCACCGCTGAAGATGGGGGACAACCGATCAACGGTCGGGCGAAGGATAATACCTCTGGTTATTGGCAAGGCACGATCAAACGCAGTGGGGCTTATTTTATTGCTATTAAAACCAATGCGAAACAGAGCGGTTTTACTTTGGATGTTACCGTAACCACGCCGCCTAAACCAACGCCTACCCCAACTCCCACCGCTACGGCAAGTCCAACCACTAAGCCAACTCCTAGCCCAACGCCTACGGATGTACCCCCAGAAACCCAAGGGGGTAGCCGCAAGGTACGTTCGGAGTTTTTGGAAATTCCTCCGGGGCAAGCTGGTACGCCGGTAGATGATGCGGTTAATCCTAATGAGGTGGTGCGTTATAGCATTAATGCCATTGAAGGAAAGCCTTTGTCTATTGAAGTTAAGGGTGATGTGGAAGTCAGAGTTACGGGGCCTTCAGGGGAAGAGTTAGCCACATTGCAGAATGGTAGCCAGCAAACTTTCCCGACGCAAGTTACTGGGCGCTATAAGATCAGTGTCAGTGGTCGTGGTCCTAAGGCTACGCCGTTTACTCTTGGGATTAGTAATAAGTAAAGTAACTTTAGGTTGCATAACGCAAGAGATAACTTCAATCTTTCATCGTAGCTTATCGAAAAGCTAGATTTGAAACCTGCTCCTAGGAGAATGGGTTTACATTGCAGTGTCCTCTAAAATGTGGGGTGAGGTTCCGTTCATGCTTGAAAAGGTATATTAGAATCAAATAAGAACTAGAGATTTAGTGTAGGAGAGAGAAATGACATGCAGTATGAACTTAAGAGAAAGAGTGGTGAAGAGTGTTATTTATACGGAAATATTCGCCTGATCTGAATAAGATTGAGCAGGATTTTGTCGCTCTCAAAAAGAGAAGAGCTTATGCTTATCACCATACATCTTTGGGTTCTCTCGTCGCACAATATGCTAATCTCGCCCTCTAGTTCTTATTTGATTCTACTATAAAATCCTATCTCATTCCAAAAATATTTCCTCAAAACTTACACAATATACTTTTCAGCTAGGACGGTAAAGTTAATATTCTTCAATTGAATATAACCGTCCATAAAGGTTTCCCCATTTTCGATTAATTTGGGGTCTTCAGGTCGGTAACTTGGAATCCAGAAACTACTACGGATGGACAATTCACTGAATTTATCTTTCCTTCTTTCTAAATACTTCTGTATTAAGTGTTCATATACAAATTGTTTGCGAACACTCCTGCATTTAATTTCCTCAATGTTACTAGAGTTTTTTAAGTAGTCAGAAGTCATGTATTTAATATCGATTATCTCTGTATTAGGTAAAACATTATCAATGTCAGATATGCTATTTATACCAGATAACCCATCCATAAATTCTGTAAATTTCTCCTCCAGCCTTCTAGGGGGTATTCTCCGAAGTAGTGACTCGGTAAAAACATTGTATGTGGAATAAGTGTTTCTAATCCAATTAATGTTAATGTTTAAAGGCTTAAGAATTTCCTCTACAAAAATATTCCATTTTGTGATGCCTTTTTCTAACGCAAGAAAAAAGAAATGATTAAAAGAGCACATTTTTAAGATTTCATCTCGATCTATTTTTTTTAATGACCAAAAAGAGTAGAAGTCTTCGGGTAGTCTCTTATTAATTTGTATTCTGTCCAGCGTATCTAATGGATAAAGTTTTTTTAAGTGGTCAAACGTATAAGTTTCTGTAGATCGCCCGATATAAGTGATCTTACAATCTATGTCTCCTGAAACAGAAGTTTTATAACCAAAATCATCCCATTCTGAACGACTTACTTTATAGTGAATTTTGCCTGGATTCCGTATGATTTTATTTATGACCGATGAAAAGACAACCGCATCTGGATTTAAATAACCTTGATTTAGCCTAAACACATTTTCTAAGTTAATAATCTTGGGAGTTTCTTTGATCTTGTCCAGTATTCTGCTGCTTACATACTGATGGTCTAGATGTAGGAGACATGATGAATCAAGATTGTTAGCAAGATATGTTAAACACATTGATTCCCAAACATCACAGAAGTTTGAAACTCCCCATATTTCGCCATCTTCTTCCTTGTTTAAATCACCATACAGAAATAGCTCAATCGCCTCATAATATTGCCAATAGTCAGCATCTTTAATTGCAGTATTATGGTCTATCTTTTCTAAGGCATCTTTAAGAGTATCTAAAACCTGTTCATAGGTCTGCTCATCAAAAAGACTATCGCCACTCCGCAAATATTTCTCATGAAATCTTTCAGATAATGCTGTAATTTCCGTACTCACATTTTCTTTTAGTTGCTCCTTAACT
Source organism: Pseudanabaenaceae cyanobacterium (assembly GCA_044358815.1). GTDB lineage: Bacteria > Cyanobacteriota > Cyanobacteriia > Pseudanabaenales > Pseudanabaenaceae > JBAXSK01. The sequence continues at coordinate 28,188 of JBIKNH010000025.1, forward strand.
TCACAAAATAAGTAACAATACATCGCGACAATATCAGTTGACTCAAACTGCAATACTTTTTTAGGCAAAAGCATTTGATCGACATAAGCAGCATTGTTTGGCAGGTATACAGCCTGATGTAAATACTTATGAATCTGACTAACATCAAACTTGTCACTTCTTCCTAATCGATAAGCAAGGGACAAAATTTTAGGTTCGTCATATACATCTAATAAACTGCCAATAATATCCAACTTGGCATAGAAAATATTTTCTACATCGTCACCGTCATCCTCAATTTCAGAACCTTTACTAAATTTAATCACCCCATCCCGATCTTTTTTGCCAAAATTATTTGATTGATCCAAAAATCCTTTGTCGATACAAATTTTCTTGAATACGTCAAAAATTTTATAGAACAAAAAGAATAGATCACGTTTTTTTTCAAATGTATTAATCGTGTCAATACTTTCATTAAACCCTTTAGGTAAGCAAAAATATAGTACTCCTTCATTTTTCTTAATGCCCACAAAAGAGTATTTACTAGAATGAAAAAATTGCACAGAATTAAAATCGATCATAAAATTCAAGCATCTTATTCATGAACATATCTGTCAATTCTAGAAAATCAGAATATTGCGTTAACTTTACTGGTTTATCTTCAGTGGACAATAAATTTTCTAAAGGCTTTTTATCTCTTGCAAATACGCTATCCCACAAATAAAACATTAATTTATCTTTTACTTGTTGGATATCCACAGTATTGTTAACTGGCTTGATAAACCAAAACCCAATTTGCTTGTCTTCTATTCGTCGAATTGATTGATGATTAGACTTTATAAATTCATTAATTCCGATTACATAGGCTATCCATAATGATTTCATGTAATGCTCTGTTTTTTCTAAGTTATTACTAGGGAGTGTCATCAAATGAGCCAAATGATAGAAGCGACCATGTGAATAGCACTAAGAAAAGTTTCAGCCAGTTTGTCATATCGAGTGGCAATCGCGCGATATTGTTTGAGCTTGG
>JBIKNH010000181.1:0-8850 GCA_044358815.1 Pseudanabaenaceae cyanobacterium
AGGGGATATACCTTTGGCGACTCCTTTTAATTTTACGGCTCGCCCTGACAATAAATTGAGTGTGAGCATTGATGTTAAAAACGAAGGCTTGAGCATTATCAATTTAATTTCTCAAGAAATGCGTTGGCTAGAAGGACAGGGAGTCGCCAAAATCCTGATTAGTGGAACCTATGCTGATCCCAAAATCGATGGTAATATTGACCTGAGTAAAGGAAAGTTAGAAGTAATTGGGATTCCTGGTACGTTTACTGATGTGAATGGTGGAATTAAATTCCAGACTGACCGATTTAGTACGGATTTAAAAGCTAAATTTAACGAAGGCAATATTCAAATTAAGGGACTTTTACCGATTACTGATCCCTTTGACGAGAAATCAGAAGAGGCAAAAAATCCCCTAACTATCGTGGCACAAAAGCTGAAAATCAGTATGTTTGATGTCAATGCTGATGATGCTTCAGGGGAAATTAAAGTTTCTGGTTCCGCACGATTCCCCACTATTTCCGGTAAGGTTCTATTAGCCGATGGCAAAATTGTGGTGGGTAGTAATACGGAAAGTACTGGTACGGTTAATGTAGCGCGAGGACAGAAACCAGCTAATGCCTCCAGTAGCCAGCCAGCTAACACTACCAATCCTTCTCAACCAACTGCTAATACAAATGCTAATAATACAAATGCTAGTACAACTGCTAACAGTGGTCAGGCTGCCACAACAGCACCCACACCGAATGGCACTAATGGAACGGCTAATGGAACAAGTAATGGGACGATCAGTAACCTAAATAACTTCAACGATCCTGATAGTAACAGTGGTTCCGATGTAGAACTCAAGGATTTAGAAGTTGGGTTACGGAATATGCAAGTGAGCCGTTTTCCGTTATTTACATTCTTAACTGAAGGTAGTCTGGTGGTGAATGGGAATCTACTTTCACCGCAACCAGTGGGCAGAATCAAAATTATTCGTGGTCAGTTTAACGCTATTTCCACCCGATTCCTTTTAGATCGCTCCTATGAAAACTATGCCGAATTTATTAATGGTCAGGGGACAGATCCATTTCTTAATGTGCGGGTGACTGGTTCAATTCAAGAAGTCTCACGGGTTCCCATTAGAAGTAGTAGTCCCTTTGATTCGTTTAATCCTAGGGAAATTCCCGCGACTAATTTGGGTTCACAAACTACGTTACGGCTCTTCGCTACGGTAACGGGCAATGCCACTAATCCAGAAATTCGCCTCAGTAGTAGTCCTCTGCGTACCCAAGACGAAATCCTGCGGGTGATGGGTGGTGGTGCATTGGAACAATCCGGCGGTGATCCGGCGGCGGCGTTGACGAATCTGGCGGGAGGTACGGTCTTAAACTTCCTTCAGGATTTCATTGGTGAAACTTTAAATTTAACAGAGTTAAATATTCGTCCCGTAATTACAACTCCTGAAGGAGCGCGGTCCAGTGTGTTTGGTTTGTCGGCAGAGGCGGCAATTGATTTGAGTAATAGTTTCTCGGCAGCGGTGCAGCGGATTATCAATGATCCAACTCAGCCGACGAATTTCTCTTTACGGTATCGGATTACGCCAGGGCTGCAACTGCGGACTAACTACAGTTCTAATGGGAATACTGGGATTACGGCGGAGTTTGAAACGAGGTTTTAATTACTGATTTAATTACTGAGCCAACGCCAACTAATCAACTCAAAATAGAAATCAAAACGTAACGAAATACCAAACAAAACAAAAAAGCAGACTGAGCCACCTTTTTAGTCCTCGGTCTGCTTTTTAGATGTCTTACCTTTAAGCTACTTTTAAGCCTTAGGCTAGTGTAATGAGTTCACAGTTCCAGATAAAGTCTGAGATCAAGTTTCAGGCAATTAGACAACTTCAGCGACTACTGCTTCACCTTCTGATTCATCATCAGATTCAACTGTTGGATTTTGAGCGGGGGCTAAACTACCTTCGGGAACCATTTCCACGGTGCTATTAGCCAGTACCCACTTCAAAGCTTCCTTTGTCACCATTTCGTCCTTGAGAACTTCCTTCAGACGCTCTGGATCAATATCATCACGGTTGAGATCGGCTAAAATTCCCTCTGCCCGTGCTGCCACAGCTTCATCGGTCACGGTGACATTTGCCTTCTTCGCCAACTCATCAAGGGCAATCTTCCGTTTGATCCGGCTCACAGCTTCCGGTTCATTCAATTTTGCCATTTCGCTAATCAGTTCATTGGTAAACAGACGCTTCACATAGCTGGGGTCCATCTGTTCCGCTAAATATTGCGCCTGTTGTTCGATCAGGAACTCAACTTCCTTCCGCACCACGGTTTGAGGCAACTCCACCTCCAATTCCGCCACCAAAGCATTCAAAATTGCCCGTTCCCGATTGTCGTCAGTCTTGCGGGTGGCATCATCCACAATCCGCTTCTCTAACAAACTCCGCAGATCTGCTAAGGTCTCTTGATCGCTAATGTCTTTAGCAAACTGATCATTGAGTTCTGGCAACTCTCTAGTTTTAATGTCGTTGACCTTGATCGTGTAAGAGACTTTATCACCGGCGTACTCGGCAATTTCGGCATCGGGGGTAACTACACCAGCGACTTCCTTGGTGTCACCCACTGCCATACCCACCAAAGCGGCAACCACTTCGGGAATGTATTTGGGATCTTGACCTTCTACGGGAATATCCACCTGTAAATCGGTTTCGGCAGCTTCACTGATTGGATCGCCAGTTTCTAGATCGGTCACAGTTACGTCAATGGTTGCCACATCCCCAGGCTGAAGTCCACGACCTTCCACTGGAATCAAAGTAGAACGGCGCACCTGATACTCATAGAGGGTTTTGTCCACTTGGGTCAGATCCGGCAGTACCTCTTCGGCTTGGACTGTAAAACCTTGATATTCTTTTAGGTTGGCTTCGGGTTCTACGTCAATCGCGGCAACAAAGCTAAATCCTTTGCTAGGATCGAAGTCCTTCACCAAGTCTTCCATACTGCTAATCATCCGGAAGCTGCCTATAGCCTTGATTTCGGTATGATCCTTGAGGACTTGTTGCAGACTTTCCTCTAATATATCTTCCAAAACGGTTACTTTAAGTCTGTCATTGCCCACCTGCCGTAAAACTAAGGGTAACGGTGCTTTACCAGGGCGGAATCCGGGTACTTGGACAGATTTTTGTAACTGTTTTACAGTGCGGTCATAAACAGCTTTAGACTTCGTGCTTTCAATTTCAATAGCGAAACTAACTTGACTTGCAGGAAGCTTATCTAGCGTGACTTTCATTCAAGTTGCCTAATGGGAGTGCGTGATTCTGTGGCGGAGGAGCTAAAAAGTGTCCCGCAAAGTTATCCTGAATACCTGAATATTTAAGTGACTTGTGGGAATTTCTTTTTTATTTTGCCCTCTGTAAGCTGCCAAGCAAGTCATTATACATGATCATGGTGTCACGGTACAACCCGTTATTGCCGTGGTTTAGGGGGCGTTTCCCTGTTCGTTCCTATGCCACAGATGGCTGAAACCTTTGCAGCGAAATATGTTCTTTGATTTGTGCTTTGGCTGCTAGGTGAAATTTATTGCCATCATTTTTGACTCAATCCTGTCTGAGGATGACCACACAAAAAGCAGAAGCCTGATCTAATGCGAAATAAGACCATTAACTTCTGCTTTTGACTAGTTTTAGACTAGATTTTATTAGTTCAATTCAGTTAGCTGTCATCTTGAAACTGTGTTAATTCCCCCCTTAATTCCTAGAGAAATTTCAGAGCAACAGATTTGAGCAACATCAACGGACTAGACAAAGTTTGACCTGATCAAAACTGACCAGATGAAAACCAAATAAGAACCAAATAAAAGCCAACTAGATAAACTGAGGGTTGGACAAATCGTTATTGGTGTTGTTGGTATCGTTAGTAACTGGCTTGGATTGAGGGGCAGGATGATGTTTTTGATTCAGGATTAACATCGTGCCCACAGCGAAACACAGTACGCTCAAACCCAAACAAATCGCCACGTAAACTGGTAACTGAGGGTCCTGTGCCAAGGCAACCATAGATTGGTTTAAACTGCTGATTAATGCTTGAAATTGTAGCGCTTCCATACATCCATCCTAGATAATAACTCTAGTTAATACTAGTTAATAATTGCTTATTAAACTAACTCTTTACACCTATTTGTTTAGCATATCATCTGTAAACATAGGGCGAATCTGGCACAAAACGTAAGGCAATAATGGGCAACAATAAATATTTGTATCGTGAATTATGCGTCTTTTTTTGTTGTCAATCGCGGGGATCATTGTCAGTGATTCACTTTGACATAATTCCCTGAAATAATTTTCTTTGAAGTATTAGCAAAATTGGTTTTAAAGTAACTACTTCTCTGAATTGTAAACAATTATATAAATATGCTGATAAACCTATCTTAATATTTACAATCCTTATCTTGAATTACTCCAGCATTAATGGCTGACCAAGTGCCTCACTCTACCCACAAGACCAATCAAGTCCATGCCGCCAGTCTCTTAGACAAAACAGCCAAAACATGAATTATGGGTGAATTATGGAGGTGTTTGGTTAACCTTTCGGTGTAAACCGCTTGACCAACCACTGAATTACTGGTTTTAGGGGCCGAGGTGGAGATGAAATTAGTTTGACGATGCCACCGCCCACAAACTTGAAAATATCCCGCTGGAAAGTCAGCGCCCCCAAGGGCAATAATGCCTGGACCGAACTGCGAAACATCATGAAATCAATGTTTTCTTTCATGACTGGTTGCAGTTCCATCAACACATAACAGGCAGCACTAACCACCACCACACTACTTACCCCCGCCTTAGAACTAAAAAATTGCCATACTGTCTTACGAAAGACCACCACTAAGATTACCGATCCCGTTGCATAAGCACCGTGAAACGTGGTGAAAGCCTCCCCCTTGCTAATGGATGTCACAAATAACCTGCCGAATTCCCCCGAACAAATCGACGCTAAGGTAACAGCAAAGAAGCTACTTACTGCCAGAATGAAGGGCTGAAGCTTTTTCTCTAAATAATTGAGGAGAAGTTTCCGCCCCTCATGGAATACCGCCCCAGTAAATTTGGTGAAAATCTGCATCACCTCTTTGGCTAAGGGGTGGGGCAAAAAGTCATACCTAGCCCGTTGATAGACTTCCCCATCAACGGTCATTACAATCCGTAACACTGGCTGTTGCTCCTCTGCCGTTTCACCAAAACAACAGGTAAAACTGAGCATACCTTGGGGATGGTCGGTCATGCCTATCCCACCTAAGGTAAATTGCACTAAGGTCTCGCCGTCTACGTAGTCGCGCAAATTCCCTTTGTGTAATACCCTAGCGACTTCAGACACCACACTCGGCCAAAGCTTTAGGGTAATACCCTCGTTTGCGACTTCCAACCAACTTGCTGACCTCACCCGCAGACTCCTTTACGATAATTCCCTAGGCTTTGCGGAACTGTAATAAATCTTTGACCAAACCAATCACCAAATCAATTAATTCCTTCCACTGTTGCTCGGCATTTTCCACACCGATGCGATGGAGTTCCAGAATCAGCCGTGTGGTGTCGAAAGGTAATTTACTCTCTTTGCCACCATCAAATAAATCCTTCACATAGCGGTTGGTCAAATCCCCATCTAGCCCCAGTTTGGTTTGGGCATAAATCCGGTCGCCATTGATGACGCAATTCCGCATTTCCCAAATTTTACGCAGTTTTCGCACTTCCGAGGCGGTTAATTTAATCTGATCCAACGGCTGGGTTAAATCCAGGTTTAGGGCGCGAATCTGCCGCCGAGCATCAAGATAGTAATCCCTTTGGGCTTCAGTTAATACCTGCATTTCCTCTTCAGCATCTTTATAAGCTTCGAGGTCATCGTTATAGGTCTGTAGGGTTTGGCGATGTTGTTCTACTGCTTGCAAGTCATTAGGATCGATTTGTGCTGACTCGTTCGCTAATTGATTCCGCCGTTTTAATAAATCATTCTTTAGTTCGACCATACCTTGCTCGGTACGATAGTTCATGTCGTTAATGGCTTGCTGCAAGAAGTCTTCTGGTACAAATCCCGCCAAAGTAATTTCTGAAACAATCATGGTATTTACTTCCAAAGAAGTAATATCCTGCATAATATCCTTCAGAGTTTCTCGGAACGAGTTCAGAGAACTACTTTCCCCCCCCGCATCTGGTTCGCTGTTTTTATTGATAGGAACAACTTTGCCACCTTTACCTTTTTTAGAGGTCTTATTCTTCTGTGGACTTTCAGTACTAGGGTCGTCAGTAGCAGTGGCTAAGTTAGAGTCTGCATTGGCCATGGCTGAGGTTTCCTTAAGAAAATAAGCTAAGAGATAAGCTAAGAGAAAACAAGCTGGGTTTTAAAACTTTAGTCTTAAAACTTTCGGTTGAAAACTTGGGGTGTAGTTGCCATCAGTAGGTGATTTATTGCTGGCAACTACACCCGTAAGCTGACTGTCGGCACAGGGTCTAAGATAACTAGGATAACAAGGGCGCACCAGTTTCATCAGGAACTAAATTATCAAATTCACCAAAGGGATTATTACTCAGTAAAGGTGTTTCATTACTGAGTAATGGCATATCTGCCCCCAATAGAGGTGTTTGTAAAGATGCTTCTCCACCCAGTAGACCATGATCGCCTAACAGAGGTTGATCGCCCAAGAGCGGCTGATCTCCCAGCAGAGAACTACCCAAACTTGCAGCAGTTAAGGGTTTACGGGCAGGCTCGGCTTGGGGAAGCTTGGCTACGGCGAAATTTCTGGGGGCAGGGGTTTCATTGTCCAACAGTGTTGTGCTAGTTACATCGTAAGTGGTTGTACTAGCACTGCCCCCATTATTTCCACTGTTGGACTTAGTTTTTGGGTCGTCTAAGAGGGGGGTATCTTCATTAGCTGGGGCACTACCGCCGCCACCTGAAAGCATACCGCCTACTTTCTGACCAATATCCATAATGGTCTTGATATTGTTTTGAATTGTATCGGAGGCTTTAGCAACTTGTTCTTCGTGGAAACTCCGCAGGTCACCCCAAGGGGAATTATCCAAAAAGTCAGCGCCAACTTCGTTTTCAATATCACCATCAATCAGGTTGATACTGGTACGCAACCGATTCCCGGGACGGTGCGTTGTGTCCCCCTCATGGGCAACCCAAGTCACAATTTCTAGTTGCACTAGGTCAGTAAAGATCTCGACGAGAGCTTCGGTAAAGCTGCCCCCCGAAAGTTTATTCCGAAAGCGATCTGAAGCGCTTTCCATCTCAGTCGTGCTGGTGGGCACGAGATCAGACGATTCAGGCATAGTCACTCCTAGATGATAAGGCAATCTGTAGGACGAACAAGGGACAAAATGTTGGTTGCTCTGTTTGGGCTGTGTGAGTTTGTGAGTATGCAACAACACTAACGCTCAACATTACAACTACAACATAGTACCAATCTGTTTATATTGCACCGCGAAAAACTTATTAAGTTTGTTATCAATTTGGCAGGGACGGGTCGTGATGCCTTCTGAGCTTGGCACTGCCTCTTTGTCTATGGGTGGATCATCAGTTTGAGGAATTTTACTGCTCAGAATTGCTTAGGTTTCTGGCACACCTGCTAAATGATTCTTCAGTACGGTTTCTTGATGATTGGTTTGGATATTTGTTAATTAACCAATTATAGGATATGCAACCCTTACAAACTAATAATTGCAGTGGGTGATGGGTGGGAATTTAGTATTAATTAGTCTGATTCTAAATTTAACTAAATTAATTGTTGTTCTAAGCAAGATTCTAGTATTTGATTTCGATTTTAATCTCATAAAGTTATTTAATAAATCTATTACATTAAGTTTGTTTAAACCAAATCACTCTCCTCGACAGCCTGTCTTTTGACACAGACATAAATTAACCTCAAAATACAGTCATCGACTCGTTAGGTGACAGGGTGCATAGAGGTTTAGCAAAACCTAATTGATTTATTGGTTGGCTCTGCTTTGGCTTCTGCCACCTAGCTTTATTGTCAGTATAATTCACCATTAAAAAGTTGGTTAGAAGGTCTATTAAACCTTGGTCTAAGAATTTAACTTAGGCTTAATTTCTGTTGTGAAATTTTATTGAAAATATTCTAGACCAAATTACAAAACGATTGATAAAACCAAATTACTCAAGAATAAATTTATGATGCGCCGTTTTTTTGTGTTGGTTTGTTTGTTAATTAACTTAGCAGCTTTGCTAGTCGCTCCTCATGGTGCATGGGCAGAACCGGATCTAGCTGATGGTGCTAAGTTGTTTGGTGTGAACTGTGCCAGTTGTCACGCTGGGGGCATCAATCGGGTGGTTGCGGCTAAAAATCTTTCCCTAGCAGCACTGCAAAAATATGGGAAGGACTCCGTACCGGCGATCACAACGCAAATCCGTAAGGGTAAAGGGGCTATGCCTGCTTTCAAGAAACTGTCTGATCAACAGGTCGAAAACTTGGCGAATTATGTTTTAGCCCAAGCCCAAGTAAATTGGGGCAAATAGTCAAGCCAATTCAATAAGCCAATTCAATAACGCAGATCAGGAGTTGCCCTAGACTCCCCAGTCATTTCAACTGATCTGCTTTACTGCTTCAAATAATTTGCTCTAATTGACAGCCTGTCTTTTGACAATCCTTTTGATCTCTGTCAAATTCATTTCTATCGACTTGAGCAGCCAAAACTGAGATAGTCGTTACCACAAGATTTTTTCTCACCGAAGCTCGCTGTTACTAGCGGGCTTTGTTTGTCTTTTCGCTACTGACTTTAACTGCTTCTTCTGGTTATACGTGTTGCTCTAAGAGTAAATTTCTTGTTCTATGCCTTCGACACCTCAGCCAATCCATAGCACATCAAATCGC
>JBIKNH010000182.1:0-8848 GCA_044358815.1 Pseudanabaenaceae cyanobacterium
GGCTTTAGAAGGTCGTTCCATTTATGACGTGGTGCAATTGGATAAAGCGAACTTTAGACCTTGGTTTACTAGTAGCATTGAAGGGAAAGACGAAAAGAGTCGGAAGCAATATTATCCTGATCAGACGCTGCGTTCTTTGTGTGGTGAGCAGCGGAGTATTAACTTATCTATTAATACGATGAGTGAATCGGAAGATGGTGAAGGAGTCCGAGGGGCGTTGGTGGTAATGGAAGACATTAGCCAAGAAAAACGCCTCAAGAGTACGATGTATCGCTACATGACCCAAGAATTAGCGGAACAGCTTTTGGCTGACGGTGATGCCAAAATGGGTGGTGATCGGAAGGAGGTTTCGGTCTTGTTCTCGGATATTCGCAGCTATACCACTTTAACAGAACAATTAGATGCTGAAGAAGTAGTGCAAATGCTCAATGAGTATTTTGAAACTATGGTGGAATCAGTATTTAACTTCAAAGGCACTCTGGATAAGTATATCGGTGATGCGATTATGGCGGTGTTTGGTTCGCCGTTGCCAATTCCTGAACATTCATGGATGGCGGTGCAAACTGCCTTAGACATGCGCCAGCGTCTCAGGGAATTTAATAGGAAACGGTTGGCGAAAATCAAGCCCACGACCGAGGCAGAGCGGGACATGGCGACAATCAAGATTGGGATTGGCATCAACTCCGATACAGTGATTAGTGGTAATATCGGTTCCACTCGACGGATGGAATTTACGGCTATTGGTGATGGTGTAAATCTTGGTTCGCGATTGGAAGGAACTAGTAAACTCTATGGCACAGACATTGTGATTAGTGAGAGTACCTACCGGATGTGTGAGAATCGGGTTTGGGTCAGAGAGTTGGATTGTATTCGGGTTAAGGGCAAAGACCAGCCAATTAATGTCTATGAATTGGTGGGATTGCGTTCTGAACCATTAGACAGTCAACAGGAGCATCTCATTGAATCCTATCATCAAGCGCGGTCTTTATATCTAAATCGTCAGTTTAGCCTGGCTAAGGAACGCTTCCAACAGTTAGTTACTCTGGATGGAAATAATAAGGCAGCGAAGATTCATGTGGAACGATGCAAGCTCTTCCTGAAAACACCACCGCCAGAGAACTGGGATGGAGTCGCCACTATGACAGAGAAGTAATTCATTAATTATGATCAATTTAGCCGTTAATTTAGCTGTCAATGGAACCCTAATGCGCGGGTTAGAACTGAATGGTAATCTTGTGGCTGTAGGGGCTACTTTTTTATACGAGACAACTACGGAGCCTGCTTATCGCCTGTGGTCAATTAATGATCGTCACCCAGCAATGATGCGAGTGAGTACGGGGGGCGTTGCCGTTACTGTGGAGGTTTGGTCTGTGCCTGCCGCTGGTCTGGGGCAAATTCTATTACAGGAACCACCAGGGTTATGCATTGGCAAGGTCAAGCTGATTAATGGTGAGGAAGTGCTAGGGGTTTTGGGTGAGCCAATTTTGTGTCAAGGACAACGGGAAATTACTGAGTTTGGTGGTTGGCGACCCTATATCGCTCAAAATATACCTCATATACCTCAGCCATAAACCTGATCTTAGCTAAGTAGCGCATTTCCGCGCATTTACCTAATGGTGAGAAAGTATGTAAACTACCTAAGTGACTCCTTAAATACCATTAAATACTCAATACCCCCTAATCTAATTTAATCTAATTTAACCCAATTTATGCCCGTGTGAGGCGTGGCGTGGTATCTATGCGAATTTGGCACAGATTGCGAGAAAAATTATTTGATGGCGCATGGAACTGGCGTGGGGTGACTATTACAGCCCCTACAGTGACATTGATTATTTACCTACTACGCCTAACAGGGGGGATGCAATGGTTAGAGTGGACTGCCTATGATCAGTTATTTCGCTGGCGTTTCTACGAACCCAAGGATCAACGGATTGTAATTGTGGCAGTGAGTGAAAAGGATTTACGGTATTTGCAACAGTGGCCCACTTCTGATGAAACCTTAGCCGAAACAATTCAGAAGATTCGGAGCCAGAAACCCGCTGCCATAGGGCTAGACATTTATCGGAATTTCCCAGTGTCACCAGGGACCAAAAAGCTCACGGAAGTTTTTAAAACAACTCCCAATTTAGTGGGAATCACGAAGTTAGTTAATGATATTACTGGAGCGGCAATTCCTCCTTCGCCGGTCCTCGCAGAATTGGATCAGGTCGGAGCCAATGACATGCCTGTAGATAATGATGGCAAAGTACGGCGCGGCTTACTCTATTTAGACAATGAACAAGGGGAAACGGTAATGAGTTTCGCCCTCAAAATATCCTTAATTTATCTGAAAACCAATCATGATATAGAACCAGAACCTGCCCCAGAAAACCATAACTACCTCAAATTAGGACATGGCGTATTTCGGCTATTAGAACCCTTTGACGGCGGTTATGTACGGGGTGATACTGGAGGTTCGCAAATTCTGGTAAACTGGCGCGGGGGAGCGCGAAATTTCTCTATGGTTCTCTTGAGTGATGTTTTAGAAAATCGGATTCCACCAGATTTCTTTCGTAACCGAATTGTTTTAATTGGTCCCACAGCAACTAGTTTGAATGATTTCTTTTTCACCCCCTTTAGTAATAATTTCGGTGACTTACAACGCACTAGTGGAGTGGAAGTACAAGCCAACCTAATTAGTCAAATCATTAGCGCTGCGGTGGACAAAAGACCGTTAATTCGGACTTTGCCGGAAATTATAGAAATACTATGGATGTTATCCTGGGGTATAGTTGGGGCTTTATTAACTTGGCGGTGGCGTAATAATAATACCCTGGTACCAGAATCCCTATGGCGTTCTTTCTTCTCTGCAAGTAGCATTGGACTACTATTACTAATTAGTTGTTATGGAGCTTTTTTACTGGGTTGGTGGATTCCATTAATTCCGCCGTTATTGGCTTTTGTGTCTGCGATTATGTTAAATACTACCTATGTAGCGATTTTGGAACGGGAAGATCGACAGGTGGTGATGAATTTGTTCGGTCGCCATGTCACACGGGAAATTGCGGAAATTATTTGGCGAGATCGGAACCAATTTCTACAGTCAGGACGCTTAGCAGCAAGGCGTTTAGAAGCGACAATGTTATTTGCTGATATTCAAGATTTTAGTACAATTGCCGAAGAACTTGAACCCGAAGTCTTAATGGAATGGCTCAATGAATATATGGATGCTGTTGTGGGAGTAATTATTGAAAATGGTGGCGTAATTGATAAATTTATCGGTGATGCTGTCATGGCGGCTTTTGGCGTGCCGTTGCCCAGTAGTGATGCCACAGAAGTAGCCCAGGATGCCAGACAAGCCATTATTTGTGCTTTAGAAATGGCGGATGTTTTAGAACAACTGAATCAATATTGGCGGGAGAAAAATCGACCAACTATTAGAATTCGGATTGGGATTGCGACGGGAACCGTAGTGGTAGGTAGTTTAGGGAATTCTGCTCGATTGGAATATACTACTATTGGTGATTCGGTGAATATTGCTTCTAGATTAGAGAGCTTTGATAAGACATTCGAGGAAAAATGTCCTTGTCGTATTCTCATCAATGATAGAGCGAATGGTTATTTAGAAGGTAGGGTCAAAACTCGCTGGGTGGGCACGGTAGCACTGAAAGGCAGGCGCAGCAGTAGTGATATTTTTCAAGTATTGCTTGCATAATAGACTCTTTCTTATCAGGTTCCATTAATTAAATAAGTCATAAATCAGATTGATTAGATAGATTATGAACAAATCAGATTTAAGACAACAGTTAATAACCCAGAGGCAGCAAATAGCCAAAGCATTACATCAGACCATGAGTGAGGAAATTTGCACCCAAATAGCAGATACTAATTTGTTTAAAGAAAGTATCACAATTTGTGCTTATGCCAGTTTCCGTCAGGAACCCGATTTAAGTGCTTTATTTACGACTCATCCACAGAAACGCTGGCTTTTCCCTCGTTGTGTAATCAACTGCCAAGATAGAGGTTCCCAATCCCTAACTGATAATCATCTAACAGATTTCTCTTTAACTTGGCATGAAGTTAATCCTCGGAAATGGTCAGATTTTATGGTTAAGGGGCATTATGGTATTTGGGAACCACATCCAGATTTACCCGCAGTTAATTTAACATTGGATTTGACATCGGATTCAATCCCTATCGATTTAATTTTAGTACCGGCAGTGGCTGGGGATCGACAGGGTTACCGCTTGGGTTATGGGGCAGGGTTTTATGATCGTTGGTTACCTCAGCAAACCGCACCGACGGTGGGCATAATTTTCAGTGAATTTATGAGAGAGAAGTTACCCCATGATTCTTGGGATATTCCCCTAGATTATCTCCTAACTGAACGGGGTTTATGGGATTGCCGAAGAGAATTATAATTGTTTGCCCAAATATTATTTAAAAGTATAGTCATTTCAAATAATTTGGGGACGGTACTGTAAGCGGATCAACGGACAAGATGTCCGACCTACATGTGTTGATGTCTTGTAGGTCAGACATCTTGTCTGACAAATACCATAAATAACGTGCCATTATTATCCTATTTGACTATATTATGAAGAAGTTTGATTAGAGAAAATTAACAGACAGGAAGAGAGAATAAATCAGTAAATCTTATTGGTAAATTCTAGTGGGTTGTAAGTTGTATGGTAGAGATACCGTAAAAGTACTACCACAGTTCAATTCACTATCCACTTCGATCGCCCCGTGATGTAAATCAATACACTGCTTAACCAATGCTAAACCTAATCCTGTGCCTTCAATTCTACCCACATTGTATCCCCGATTAAAAGGCTGAAATAGATTCTGTAACATTTCCGGAGGAATGCCTATACCATAATCTCGAATCTGAAATATGATGTAGTCCTGCTTACGACTCAGTAGAAAATGAATGTGATTAGGAGGTAATATGGAATGAATCGTTGCACCATTGCCCGATGTTTTATCTGATACTCCGTCACTTTTTATAGGTGAATACTTAACGGCATTACTAATAAGATTTGTCAAAATGTGATGCAACAAGTTGTGATCAAGAAAAGTGAGAGTTCCTTCTTTAAATTCTTCAAGGGATGAATCAATTACCAAATCAATTTGATGGGATGCTTGGTATTGTACATTCAAGTTTCTGACTAGAGCTTGACAAAATTCAATCGGATCGCAGAGTTGAGGTAAAAATCGAAAGCCATAAAATTCTTCCTTAGCAATTTTGGCTGCTTCTTGAATTAAACGATGCATTTGATTAATGCCCGTTTCTAGGGTCTTGTGTAAACTAACAGGCTCTAGTTCACTAATTATCACATCACTAGATGCTTTAATCGGAGCATTAGCATTTTCAACTAACATTTGATGTGCCATAGAGATAACATTCAAAGTATTAGAAAACTCATGGGATAACATCGACATAAATTTAGCCTTCATATCCCGTAATGCTTGTTCTTTTTCTAGAGCCATAGCAATAGCTAATTCCTTGCGTTGCCGTGCACAAGCTACCTCAATTGCCGCCACTAATTCACGATCATCACAGGGCTTAATTAAATAACCAAATGGATTGACTACTTTGATATTTTGCAGGGTTGATTCATCACTTAAAGCAGTCAGAAATATAACAGGAATTTTAAAGTTACGATCCACTATTTGTGCAGTTTGAATTCCATCATATCCGTCCCCTAACATGATGTCCATGAGAATTAAATCAGGGGGATGATCCGTAATCAACTGTATCGCTTCTTCCCCTGAGGAAGCCTTAGCTATGACGTGATACCCTAAAGAAACCAGTGTTTCTTCAAGTGCCATCGCAATAATTTGCTCATCCTCAACGATTAAAATTTTAGTTTTAGACATGGTGATCAGTGCTAAATTTAAGAATAGAATAATGGATCAGATAAATAATGTAAATAATGTAAGTTTGTACATCAGAAAATATCAACCTAAATACTTAGATTTCTTTGGAAATGTAATACTAAATGATGTCCCCCGTTCGGTTGTAATGGTCAGATTACCATTGAGTTGTTTGGTTAAATTGAGAACTAATCGTAAACCAAGGGAAGTATTATGTTCAATGTTGCCATTCTGAGTCATGCCCACACCATTATCCGTGAATTTTAGGGTGTAACGGTCATCAATGCAGATAAAGGATATTGAAATTATACCACTCTGGTTAGGCGGAAACGCATATTTAAGAACATTAGAAGTTAGTTCATTAAGAATAAGTCCACAGGGAATTGCAGTATCAATGTCTAGGAAAATATCAGTGATTTGTAAGTCTAAACTGATGCGACGGACGCTGACACCATGGGAGCGGAAGATATCAAGGACTAGCTTTTTTGTGTAATCAGCGAAGTTAATACCTACTAGGTCAGAAGATTGATATAGTTTCTCATGAATTAAAGCCATAGATTGAATTCGGTTTTGACTTTCACGGAAGCATTCTACAATATGAGGTTCTTTACTAATATTACTTTGCAGCTTCAGCAAACTAGAAATAATATATAAATTGTTTTTAACCCGATGATGAATTTCCTTAAGAATTACTTCTTTCTCTTGGAGGGAACTTTTGAGTTTTTCCTCAAAGAATTTGCTGTCACTAATATCTAAGGCAATTCCCTGTAAAACTTGAGTTTTACGATCAGAAGCCATCACCATACAGGCTTCATCCCGCACCCAAATCAATCGCTTATCTTGGGTATACATGCGATATTCCATACATACGGACTTTTGGGAATCTAGAATCTGTTTTACGGCGGTGATCACTCGTTCGCGATCATCAGGGTGAACATACTCATTCCAAGTTTGCCAAAAACCTGCCTGCCAATCTTCCGATTTGATACCAAGCATTTTCTCAAGGTACGGACTAATATAAGCATGGGAATGATCCGCATTGATACTGAGGGGTGACATATAGACCACTCCAGGAATCTGTTCTATCAAGTTACGATATTTTTGCTCTGCTTGATATAAATCCGTCACATCACGACTTACGACTAACACTGTATTGACACTGCCATCGGGAGCAAATTCTGGCGCAAATCTCGATTGGTAATACTTGGTAATGCCTTCAATATTTGGTAATTCATAGGCGAAATCCACTTCTTCTTTAGTTCTGAAACAGTTTTGAATACATTCATCCCATTGCTGACTGAGTTCCCAATCATTTAAAGACTCAGACACAGTACGCCCAATATAATGGGTTGTGGGAAGTCCAGTATTTTTTTCGACCATCGAATTAATATATAGAATGCGACAATCGCGGTCAAATCGTGCTACTGTATCAGGGGAATTTTCAACCAAAGCGCGAAACTCCTGGCTACGCTGATGAAGAATTTGATTAGCTTCCTGCAAAGCCAAGGTGCGTTCTGCCACACGATGTTCTAAATCTTGATTAAGTTCCTGTAACTCCCGTTCAGTCTGTTTTAGAGAGCTAATATCGCGCCCTTCAGGAACTAAGAAAATAATTTCTCCATCATCATTACGAATCGGACGAAGGGAAAAGTCGATAATAGCGCGAGATGTGCCTGCTCCCCTAACTTCCACTTCATAACGCATGAACTCTCCCTGAGTTGCACGATGTACGGCATCCCTTAATTTCTCTTGGGATGTTGGTTGATCCGACCACCAATGAGCATCCCAAAAGGGTTTATTGATCACTTCAGCCGCCGTAATTCCGGCAAAATCTAAGGCAGTTTGATTGGCTTCAAGGAGAACCCCCTTGAGATCCAGTAGTCCGACAAACTGGAAAGTATTATTAAAAATGGCTCGAAATTTTTGCTCACTAATCTGTAATGCTTTATTTCGTTCGTTTGCGTAATGTTGAAGTTCTTGATTAAGATTTTTCAAGTCCTCTAGTAGTTCTGCTTGCTGAATTGCCACTGACAACTGCACCGCTAAATGATTGAGCAAGTTCTTTTCAGAATTACGCCAGAGCCGAATTTGCCGACATTGGTGCAAAATCAACAAGCCCCATAACTCACTTTGAGGCTCTTCCGATAGATTATGATTCTTATTCCCGGAAGGTAAGAGCACAATTGGCACGACCACCTGTGCCCTGACTTCAAAGCGACGGAGTAGTTGCCGATGACAGGGAGTTAGGGGAGATTCTTCCACATCATTGATAGCCAATACAAAACCTTGTCGATAAGCTTCTCCTTTATGCTCCTGAAAACACTGATCCTGAATATTATGTCCTAAACATTGGGACCAGCCGTCACCGACAGACTCAGCCATGACATTGCCTTGACCATCAGGCAGAACACGATAAATTAAAACGCGATCTACATTTAATAAATGTCGTACTTCTGCGACACAGGTAGTCAAAATATGCTTTAAATCTAGGGATTCTCTAATCCGCAAAGCAATATCACTAATCAATCTTTGTTGCTCTTTCCTTTCGCTAACTTCCCGTAATAAACTCATGCGCTCCAGTAAAGTCGAGACTTTTTGCCGTAATAACATGGGTGTGACATAGGATTTGAGTAAGAACTCTTGTCCACCATTTTTAATCGCTTCAATCACAAAGTCTTCGTTATTTTGCTCCATCATGACCAGGACAGCAATCAAATAATGGGGCGCAACTTCATGGGCAAAATGACGCAAAAAATCCAGGGCATGGTTGGGATGCGCCGTTTCGTTCACAATTACCAAGTCAACATCTTCATTTTGGCAGTAGCTAATTGCTTCTGTTCCAATAGGTAGATAATGCACTAGATAACGTCGCTGTTCTTCCCTTTGCAAATAGTCAATGTAAACTTGCTGCTCCAGTGGCACACCCCCTACGATTAGTACTGACCAAAGTTGTTTGGTATGCATGGCACTTCCATAACGAAAAGCATTG
>JBIKNH010000183.1:0-8811 GCA_044358815.1 Pseudanabaenaceae cyanobacterium
AAGGACGTGTAGTACCTAGCTGGGCAGATGTGATCAACCGCGCTAACTTGGGTATGGAAGTAATGCACGAGCGCAACGCTCACAACTTCCCCTTAGACTTGGCCGCTGTTGAAGTTGCTCCTGTTGCTTTGACTGCTCCTGCTATCAACGGTTAATCTTTAATTCTTAGGTATTTGGCTAAAACTAAATAACTAAACAAAATCCCTCCTGCTTTAAAACAGGGGGGATTTTGCTTTGGCTATACTGGCATTTTGGAACTATCATTTTGCAACTGGCATTTCAGATTGTTATGAAATCAGCCCTTCAACCAAGGTAAGGGATATCTGATATATTTAGTAAATTATGAATGACTCTGATACTTCGAGACAAATCCTCAACGATTATCCACCTCAGCATCGTTTTTGGATGAATTATTGCCTGGAATTAGCCCGCCAAGGGTTAGGTAAAACTGCTCCTAATCCGTTGGTGGGTTGTGCTATTGTGCGTGATGGTCAACTGCTAGGTTGTGGTTTTCATCCCCAAGCTGGACAGCCCCATGCTGAGGTGTTTGCGATCTGGGATACCCAGTCTCGGTCCAACTATGACCTGACAGGAGCAACTCTCTATGTCAACTTGGAGCCGTGTAATCATCATGGTCGTACACCTCCATGCACAGAGGCAATTTTAGCGACAGGAGTTTCTGAGGTTGTGGTGGGTACTTTAGACTGTGATCCACGGGTCTCTGGGAAAGGGGTGCAGCGGTTGCGGGATGCCGGACTTAAAGTAATTACTGGGGTTCTAGAATCAGAGTGTTTAGCTCTTAATGAAGCCTTCTTTCATCGGGTGAATACAGGCTTGCCTTTTGGAATTTTAAAGTATGCTATGACCCTCGATGGCAAAGTGGCGACCCATACTGGGCATAGTTTTTGGATTACAAATCCTGGTTCGCGTCAGAGGGTACACCAATTGCGGGGGATCTGTGATGCGGTGATTACGGGTGGAAATACTGTACGACGGGATAATCCGAAGCTGACTACCCACGGTCTTTATAACCGTTGCCCTTTGCGGGTGGTCATTAGTCGTCGGGGTGATTTTAATTCGGAGTCCTCTTTGTTTCAAGTTAATGAGAATGAGCAGACTTTAATAATTACTGAAGTAACTGCTGAACTAGAATTGTTAAAGTTACGAGAACAATTAAGAGGTCAACATGTTGAAGTTTTGGAATGGGAAATAATTACACTACAGGCTGTAATGGAAGAATTGGCGGCTCGAGGTTGTAATACTGTACTTTGGGAATGTGGTGGTAATTTGGCGGGGGCGGCACTAAAACATGGATTAGTGCAAAAGGTTTATAGTTTTATTGCTCCTAAAATTATTGGTGGTGGTGGTGTGGGTTATCCGCCAGCTTTGAGTCCTGTGGAGGATTTAGGCAAAACGATGATGACGGAAGCGATTACCCTGGAGCGCACCACTTGGGAAGAGATTGATGGTGATCTGCTGTTAGTTGGTTATGTGGCGGATCAGGTTTAGGGTTAGGTATAAAAAGTCCATATCAATTGCTGCGCCCTTGATTTTCTGGTTTGTTGCCTGTTTGAGCCTACGAAAGTATCTCGTCATCCATCCTGTAAATCATTCCGTAAATGGATAGGAGACGGGACTTTTCCCTCATGTTAGCTTCAAGGTGGGTGACTGTGCTGGTGCGAAGTTGGGTTTGGGCGAAGTGCAAAGCAGTGGGGCGATCTTTGCCTTGGTTGCACTGGTCGTAATAGAAGGCACAAAAGAACGCGGTGGTAAAGGCATTCACTAGTTCTTCAAGGAATTGGATCCGGAAGGGATCGGTGATTGCAGTTCTGGTTGGGCTTTGGCGGAGTTGGTAAGGTGGAGACCGCCTGAGAACCTAAACTCCACCGCTTTATCACTGTGACGAGTTTTCTACATAAATATAGTCTGTTTAGCTATTAAGGGGTATATTTTTAGACTGTAACGGTTGCGTAGACTGTTCTAATATGTCTTATCTTTCCTCAACAGGCTGTAGCTTATTTTTTAATTAGTCAAATCCTGAGTAGCCCGCTCAGGAATCCGCCACCAAACAAAGCTTGCCAATACAATAGAAGCACAGGTAATCAAGGTTGCAGCAGTGAATGTTGTATCTATGCCAAACACCAAAGCAGAAGTAGATACTTTGGTGATGTCAAGGGTTTTGGAGCCTAACAGGTTCGTATTTGTTAATTGGGAATTCAGTAAATTATTCGTTGGCGCATAGGAAAGGGTAACAACCGAAAATAATGTACTTAGTAAACACATTCCCATAGTAATTCCTAGGGATCTCGAAAGGGCTAATAAACCGGATGCAATGCCAAGTTTGTCTTTATCCGCTTTCCCCATAACTGTATTACTAATTGGTATAACGGAAACTATTAGTCCTAACTCAATCAGAATTCCCCGTACACAAAAACCCACCATAGTTGAGTCGGCGCTCAAAGTACTAGCCGTGCCACATCCAATTGCCAACAATAGCAAGCCACATAAACCAACAATTCGTTCTCCGAAATGATCAGCAATAGAGCCTGCAAGAGGAGCAAATATCACAGATGCTAACGGTAAGAGAGTTAGTAAAAAGCCAACTTTTTGAGGTGGATATTCAAGACATAGCTCTAGGAATAGGGGAAGAATTAGTTGAATAATACCTACAACCGCATAAATCATGCTAAACAGCAATAAATTAAGGCTGAAATCTGGCATACGAAACATTTTAAGATCGAGTGTTGGCGATTCTATTGAAGATTCTAAAACTAGAAAACATATTAAGAAGACGATAGATGCTCCAAGCAAACTTAGTTCCAAAATGTCGCCAAATCCTAGCTCCTGAATCCTTGTCATCCCTAGCACAAAACAACTAAGCGAAAGGGACATTAGTGCCAGTCCTAATATATCAAAACCAAGAATAGCTTTAGTAATTTTGGCAAGAATTGATTTATCCAGAATTACATCATTAAGATTAGGAACACTGGTATTAGGTAAAAAGGGAACAGATTGTATGACAATGGTACTTGCCAAAATACCAATGGGAAGATTAATCCAAAAAACTGCGCGCCAACCACCAAAACCAATTAGTAGTCCTCCTAGTCCTGGTCCTAGAGCTAGTCCTAAAGAGGCAAGCCCAGTCACCCAACCTATGACGCTACCACGCTCTTCCTCAGGAAATACTTCTGTAATGATGGCATTACGTAAAGCCCACACAAATACAGCACCCAGTCCCTGCAAACCCCGAAAGGCTATCAAAATCCAAATATTGGAAGATAGACCGCAAAAAAGAGAACTGAGAGTAAATAGTATTAAACCCGCTAGAAATAATCTTTTTTTGCTGTAAATGTCTCCTAAACGGGCTACCCCAAGTACTAATACAGTCAATAGGAGTGTGTAAATTACAATAATCCATTGAGCGATTGCAAAACTAGTGTGGAAGTCCTTGACAAGAATGGGAATAATTGCCCCTACAATATAAAACTCAGTGGCAATCATAAATGCACTCATGCCAATCCCAAATGTTGCCCACCATTTTTGGGATTGGCTTAGGGTGTATGTCATATCTTTCTTAACTTCAATTAGCTTCAAGTTTAGTTTAGTAAGAGGTTTGATAATAAATTAGGTAAGGGAAATTAAGTTTAAAATCCGTCAAAAAGTTCAATGTTTAAGTCCTAAAATATAGGATAATGTATCGTTATTTGCCCATATTTCAGAGTCCAATAATCATTCTTAATGTCAGGGATTCCTCATCATCCAATCCGAATTCTTCTTGACTTGATTCAAAAACTTTGGGATCTATGTAAGTACCAAAAATCCGGTCGCAAAATGTAAATATATCACCCAAATTTTTATATTGGTATTCAATATTAGAAGAATGATGAATTAGATGATATCTTGGGGTGACTAAAAGCCACTCAACATATTTCATCCAGGGTGACCATTTAATATTGGTATGCACAAAAAAGGTGAAAAACGAATAACCTACCACACAAGCAAAAGTAATATCTGCGGGAATAGCTAATAGCGGGAAAGCGATGAAATCCCATTTAGCAATGATTTTGGCTGCTAGGGAATTTTTATTACCCTTAAGCCAATACATAGATTTTTGAAAGTGATGCCATTTATGAGTGCGCCAAAACATAATATGATGATGCATTAGCCAGTGATTAAAATATGCAATGGTATCTTTAATCAAAATAGCAATCAAGATTCTCAAATAAAGTGGAATAGATATTACCAAACTCCCCCCCCAGTAATGATCAATTATTCCTAGAATAGGTGCGAAAAATACATTGCTTATATAGACATAAACTTGCGCCGAAAGAACTATAAAAAAGAGAATTATTGGTAACTCTTTGAGATCTTGAATAAAAATTGACCAATATTTCACCGCTCGAAAAGGTTGTTTAATTTCCCATACCCACAACAGTAATCCAGATAATAATATTACTGTCAAAGGTACTGAAAGCTGCTCCACTAAGAAACTAAAAACAGAACTCATACCACCCCTGCCATTTTCAAAACTTCCTCATTAACCAAAATTCTATTTTCCAGACGCGCCTTAGTTAGGATCTGATCAATGACCTCATTCTCTAAATCAATGCCATGTCGTTGCAATAAGAACTTGACATTAGCCCGCCCACTGTAAGGACCAACTTGAATACCATAGTCTAATCCCACCAGCTTAGGATTAACTGCGGAATAAACACAGGCAGCAATATCATTACTGTTCTGTAGTTCTGCTTTTAAAATCGCCGAAGCATGAACTCCCATTTGGGTGGAAAAACTATTGGTTCCAAAAACTGGATACTTATGAGTAACTTCTAGTTGACAGAGGCTAGCAAGGGTCTCACAGTATTTTCTCAATATTACCAAGTTTCCAGCATTCCATAATCCATCAAGCCATAGATTAACCATGATTAAATCTAAAGGAGCATTACCGGCTCGTTCTCCAATTCCCCAAATGGTACCTTGAACACAGTCAGCTCCCGCATCGACTGCTGCTAGGGAATTAATTAAAGCTAAACCTCGGTCATTATGTCCATGAAAATCTAGCCTCCCCTTAAACCCTTTCTGATCTAGAAAACATCGCAAATGTCGAACTATTTGCTGTGTTCCTGTGGGTGTAAGATACCCCACCGTATCACAAATAGTAATTTCGGAAGCTCCTGACTCAATAGCCGCTTGACACAAACGTTCGACTATTGCTGGCTCAGCCCTTGATGTATCTTCAGGTGAAAAATTTACTGGCAAACCCAGGCTAGTAGCTAACTCAATACCAAAGCGGGTTAACTTTTCTAATTCATCAATTTCCCATCCATCCACATAACGGCGAATTGGTGAACAGGGAATAAATAGATGAGCAACTACAGGATAGTCAGTTCGATCACGAATGCTAGCGATTGCTTGAATGTCTGATGCTAACATTCGTCCTAATAAACCAAATCTAATTCCTAAACCTCTAGCTTTTGCTCCTTGACAAAGGCTCAGTACCTGTTCATAAGCAACTGCTTGAGCCGGAAAACCCACCATCGCATCATTAATTCCTGAATCATGGGCTAAGCTCAATAAATCCAGTTTTTCTGCTATAGATGGAATCCGATTAACTCCTCCCTCCAAACCATCACGCAAAGTTTCATCACACAACTTGATAGGTTTAACAGATCTAGGCAACGACGAAACAGTTTCTTCATGCCGGACTAGCAAATCATTCCAATTATGGATTAAATCTATTGCTTGTAAATTTGTCATCGTATTACCCCCTGATCAAGCTACACTCTAGCGACTCAAATTCAGTAACAAGAATCATGATGCTCCAATACTTCTTTCTAATTGTAGGATGTCTAAACCTTCTCTCAAAGACTTCATTCCTTGGATAAAATTATCTGAATCTCGCGCCAGGGCAATTCTGACATAATTATTGCCTAGACTGGGGTTACTCCAATAGAAAAAGGTCCCTGGCAAAACATAGACTTTCTTCCTTTCCAATAAAAACTCTTGGAGTTCGGTAGATTTGACATCAGAGTTCACAATCTCACACCAAGCCACGCAGCTTCTAGCAGGTGCTTCCGGTAGATGTAAGATTGAACCATGCAATATTTCCCTCAGAGCATTCCGATTTTGATCGATAAGAATTTGGGTAGAGTGAAATTGATTGTAATGTGATTCTAAAATGTATTCGCTTAGTAAATTGAGAATAAAGGGGGAAATGCTCAAAATATAAGCAGTGTAAATGTTATACATCTCTTCGTAAAGGGAGTCAGACACTTTCAACATTGACACTTTAGTATTTTGAACCGCCCAATACTTTCCGGTATCCTCAATGGTCATATATCTGATTCCAGATTCTTTCAGCACTTGATAGGTATCATATAACTGAATTCTCTCGTCATACATCAGAAAGTTAGACAAACAATGATCGATGATTAAAAGCTTGTTGTAATCCTTACAAAACCTAACAACTTCCCGAAAAGAACTAGAATTGTCAATTCCCAGCATAGTAAATCCTGTTGGGTTATTGGGATCAACAAGAAAAATTGCATCGGTTTTAATGTGCTTTTCTAGGTTCTCATAAATATTCTCCCTGTCATGTAGAAGCTCTTCCTGAAGTGGATAGGTGGGCACTTCCAGGTGTTTTAGTACATCAAAGAGACTGTCAAAGCAAGGTTCAATCAAACTCACGGTCAAACGCTTTTTCAATAAGTAGTTCGCAACGTGAATAATAGAAATGGAAGCCGCATAATGCAGCATGACGTTATTTGGTTCTAAAGCACTTTTTAAACCTCGCGTAGTGTAGAAGGTTTCTACAAATTTTTGAGTCAAATGTTTTTGCTTATTCTGTCTAGCATCTAGTCATATCTCTGGCAGTCTATTAATGATAGACATTTGTGATGATGAAGGAGATTGCTGATTGAAAGCATTAGCAAAATTGAACTCTTGGTCTATCGCTTCAGACTCGTACTGAGTCAGATCGGAATAGTCTAAGTTCATCATAATATTCAAGTTCCCCATAGTTCAAATTTCCCACGAAATCGAATCCCAATAGAACCTACTCATAATTGCAGTTATTACAATTAGTAGATTTCTTTCCCCGATGCAGTTCAAAAAAATCAAGACTTCACGGATTCTTTCATACAAACATCTTTGAGTAATATTTTTTTATTTTTCCTTAATGATTTTCTTCATTTTACTTAGGACTAACAAACAACCGTCATTTCTGCTGCCCCACCCTCACAGTACTATTACCACTAAATAAACGCTAAATAAAATAGCCAAAATAATTAGCCTGATTGCCGAATTCCAGCATTTTCACCCCATTTTTCCGATAAGCTAGAACTAACTTCTAACCCAATTAATGCACTTTTTCTGCCCAATAACCCATGAATTCAATTCGGCAAATTCGTCAGATGTTGCTGCGGCGTGAACGCTCAGCCACGGAGATTACTCAGGCATACCTCGACAATATCGCTGCCCGAGAACCTAAACTCCATAGCTTTATCACCGTAACCCCAGAAGTAGCCTTGCAACAAGCGGCTGCCATCGATGCCCAAATTGCCGCTGCTGCCTCGGTTGATGATGCAGATTTGCCCTTGCTGGCAGGGGTGCCTTTGGGCATGAAAGATAACATGTGTGTTTTGGGGATGCCCACCACCTGCGGCTCCAAAATGTTAGCCAATTTTGTGCCCCCCTATGAAGCCACAATTACCCGCAAATTACGGGAAGCCGGAGCCGTCATGGTGGGTAAAACTAACTTAGATGAGTTTGCTATGGGCAGTTCTACGGAAAATTCTGCCTTTGCTCAAACCGCGAACCCTTGGAATTTAGCCTGTGTGCCTGGTGGTTCGTCCGGTGGAGCCGCCGCTGCCGTTGCTGCCGATGAATGTATTATCGCCACTGGTTCTGATACGGGCGGTTCCATTCGTCAACCCGCCTCATTTTGTGGTGTAGTTGGACTTAAACCCACCTATGGTTTAGTTTCCCGATTTGGGTTGGTGGCTTTTGCGTCATCCCTCGATCAAATTGGTCCCTTTGCACGCACCGTTGAAGATACCGCCATCTTCCTTAAAGCAATGGTAGGTTACGATGCCAAGGATTCCACTAGCCTTAAAGTAACCACACCGGACTATCCTGCTCTACTCACTCCAGATTTAACCCAGTCCCTCAAAGGTAAGCGCGTCGGTGTAATTAAAGAAACCTTTGGTGAAGGCTTAGATTCTGAAGTAGAAGCCGCTGTCCGTCAAGCTATCGCCCACATGGAAGCAATGGGAGCGACAGTGAAAGAAATTTCCTGTCCTCGGTTCCGTTATGGGTTGCCCACCTATTACATTATTGCGCCATCGGAAGCTTCGGCAAATCTGGCTCGTTATGATGGGGTCAAATATGGTTTACGGGAACCCAATGCCCAAAATCTATTAGAGATGTATGAAACCACGCGGGAGGCTGGTTTTGGGGCGGAAGTGAAGCGCCGGATCATGATTGGGACTTATGTGTTGTCGGCGGGTTATTACGATGCTTATTATCTGAAAGCCCAAAAGGTCCGCACTTTGATTAAGGAAGATTTTGATCAGGCATTTACGGAAGTAGATGTGTTGGTTTCCCCCACGGCACCGACTACGGCTTTTACCGCAGGTAGTAAGACTGCTGATCCTCTGAGTATGTATCTATCGGATTTGATGACAATTCCAGTGAACTTGGCGGGGCTGCCAGGTTTAAGTTTGCCCTGTGGTTTTGACAGTAAAGGAATGCCCATTGGTTTACAAATGATTGCCAATGTGTTGCGGGAAGATGTGCTGTTGCAGGTTGCCT
>JBIKNH010000184.1:0-8786 GCA_044358815.1 Pseudanabaenaceae cyanobacterium
CAATTCTATTTTCCATGCCGAAGGAATTAGGCGGTTAAAAATTCATGGTCGCGCTTGGGCAATGGGGGTAGATTTCCCATTAACTGATGCTGCCCAAATCACCGCTAAATTAATTGAATCGCTTTTGCAAGCATTCCGTAATGACCGACAATTACGCCAAATTAGCCTCAAAGTTCTATTACAACAAAACTGTTTAAATATTCTCTGTGAAAGTCGGCAAGGTATTTTACAGTCACTGGTGGCTTTGCCGTTGCTTAATGTTTTACGCACGATTCGCCCAGCAGAATATTTCCAGTCGGTTACGGTTTCGAGTCGTACTTTTAACGATGGTAAACCGAATTGGACGTTTGAGATTGACCTACTCGCTATCGGGATCGCCCCTGAAACTCCAAATCATGCCACTGAAGTGCAACCACAACAGGCTTTAATCGAAGCGGATTTTGCTGATGTGGCGATGGTAGAACCAGACAATTCGCTTTCACAATGGGAATTATTACAATTAGCTCTCATTGAAGCAGCCCAAGATGTTTTCTTATTGCGGTGGTTAGGCAGTCGCAATGCCAGCGCCAATGCTGATGAGCAGAATCTCCCTGGTATATTACCTGGACGTTCTGCGGTGCATTTGTCAGCAGGGGTGGCAGTGCTTAGCTTGATTTTTGGAACCTTAGGCGTGTTAGGGCTGGATCGGTTGCTTTTGAGTTATAGCTTTACCCAAAGCCCCGCTAAAGCCGTGACCTACAGCGATAAACCGGAACGTAGTCTAGAAACTCCCACCAATGGCTATAACTTCCATATTGCATTACTGAACGAGAAACTTGCTCTGATTGACTGGCAAATCACAAGCAAACGTCGCCCTCCTGATGTACTAATTGTGGGTAGTTCTCGCGCCCTACGCGGCATTGATCCGGCAGCCCTAGAGCGCACCCTAGCCGCCCAAGGTTATCAAGGTATTACGGTGTTTAATATGGGATTGGATGGAGCCACCGCACGGGTTGTGGAAGCGCAAATCACCCAAATTCTGAGTAAACGCCAACAACCTCGGATGATTATTTGGGCGGATGGTTTGCGAGCTTTTAATAGTAATCGCAATGACACCACCTATGAAGAATTAGCTCTATCACCGAATTTCAAACCTTCACGACGGGGTAATACCGAAGCTGAAATACGGGAAAACAAGCGGAATGCTAATGCCAAACCCATCACCCCAGTAGTCAAAACATTGGAAACGGTTTTCACAGGTTATGCACAGCGGGTTGAGGTGCGTAATGCTTTAGTTAAAGGATTAGATTCTCTAACCAAAAGCTTAAGTAATCGAGAACGTCTTTTGGCGGAAACCATGCCTCAAAATCAACTTTCTGTAGACAGTAAAGGATTTGTGGCATTTGATGTGCAACTAGACCCAACCAGCTATTTCCAGAAATATCCTAAGGTTTCAGGGGATTACGATTTAGATTATCGGAACTTTGAACCCACAGGAGTACAGTTTGATGCTCTGTTGAATGTAGCCGCATTTTGTCGGGCGGCAAATATTGATTTAGTAATTCTCAATATGCCTCTCCATGAAACCTATTTAGATAGCATTCGCATCCGCTATGAAGATACATTCAATAAACGCATGGAAGAACTCGCAAAACAGGAAGGTTTTATCTATCTTAATATGAGTAAGTTAGTGGTACAACAGCCGCGCCTGTTTTCTGATCCGAGCCATTTAAACAAATTTGGTGCTGGAGCAATTGCTGAATATCTCGCAAAGTTGCCACAAATACCTTGGCGCAGGCTCAAATAGCGGCGGGTTGAATCAGGGATAGGAATCCGTTAATTATGATTAAGGTTAAAGGGATTAGCGTTAAAGGGATTAGGGCTAAGGGATTATTTAGGAAAAGTCTTTTGGCAGGATATTGAGGTTTGGGGGAGATCACACGGCTTAGGCATTAGGCACAATGAGCCAAGGATTGCAGCGCTGCTCCCGTAGCCCGACAGATCCGCCAGTCCGGTAAAATCTCGGCTCCTAGTTGCTGATAGAAATTAATTGCAGGGGTATTCCAGTCTAAAACCGCCCATTCAAATCTGCCACAACGACGATCTAGGGCAATTTCTGCCACCTTACTGATCATCGCTTTACCAATGCCCTTACGCCGATATTGAGGCAATACAAACAAATCTTCTAGATAAATGCCCCGTCGCGTCAAGAAAGTAGAATAGTTCGTAAAAAACAAGGCAAAGCCAATAATCTGCGGTACTGGTTGCCCCTCATGGACTGTGGACTCTGCTACGAGGCACTCAATACAGGAATTAGAACCAAATAGATCTTCATGTAAAGCGGCTGGGGAACCTGTCACCAAATGGGCCAGATTTTCATATTGCGCCAAGGATTGGATCAGTCCAAAAATTGCTGGTACATCTTCCGATTCGGCTAACCGTAGGTTAAATTTCATGGTTGTCACAATGACTGAAATTATGTCTGGGATAATTACGGTAATTATAAGGTAACTACAGATATTTGATAGTGATCAGTAATAATCTGGACTTTTCCCTAGGTGTAGCGAAATTAAGTGCGGTAAAATCCAATATTAGACAATGTGTCACGAATTATCTTGTATTATGCCAAACCCTCATCCTCAGATTTTCTTTAGCTAATGCCAGAAAAAGCGAGGATGAGGGTTCTAGAAAATCTCTACCTAACATGAACTATTCAGTTTTGGATCTGTAATTCGTAGTTTTTTCTACTTGTTACTAATTGTTACTGTCACTGTCAACGGCTACGGGTTCAGCAGTTTCGGCAGGTTCCGTTTTGCTTGCTTCTCTCTTTTCGCGTTTTTTGCGTTCTGCTTCCACGAGATCCGCCATCATCTGTTGGGCTTGGCTGACCTTCTCTAAATTAGAACGGTATAAATCCAAATCCTTCACCAGGCGATCTTGTCCTAGATTGAGTTTTTCGCCTACCTTTTGCAATAAAGCCTGCCGCTGTTCATTGTCGGCAATCACTTCACTAGCGGACTTTTCCAACAGTGTATATAAGCCAATGCCAAACAAACGGCTGTACTTAAATTTATGATTCTGGGCAATGCCATGTAACAAACCGGCGAGGGGTTCGGCATCACCTTCTAAGTTACAGATCAAGCCTTTGACTGCTTCGGGCTGGTTTTGCACCAACTCATTCAACACATGGGCATCATGACGTAACTGATCCGCTGAAAATTGTAAGCCGTGACATAGGGCATGGAAAATCTGTGCCACATCTGCCTCTGGCTGATAACCCGCCATGAAACGGTCAAAAGCACTCACAACCCCAAGGGCAAAAACTTGGTCATAGACAAAAAGCTGATTCACCCGCAGGAGGTGCAATTCCACCAACAATTCATCCACAATCCGCCGATAGACGGAGTTAACGGGCTTTGGGAAAGCCTGATAAAAATCGCGCTTGGTATCTGCAACAGTACGAACCGTATTCACGCTGAATATACACTCTACAATGACTTAAATCATGATCGCACAAGATGGGAAACCTTGAATCTCTCTTACGAATAGATGTGTTTTAACGGGTCTAATTTTCTACCTTAGCGCCGTCGTACCCGTGCAATTTGCCAACTCAGGAATAAGACGGGCAACAGACCCACCGCTAAAATAGCTAAAGCTGGAGCCGCTGCTTCGTTGAGTCTCTCGTCTGCGGCATAGAGAAAAACCCGCACTGCTAGGGTTTCATAGTCCGAAGGACGCATGATCAAAGTAGCAGGCAATTCTTTCATCACATCCACAAACAAAAGCATTCCCGCCGTGAGCAAGCCACCCCATAACAAAGGCGTATGCACTTTATATAAAATGCCTGGGGTGTTTTCCCCCAGACTGCGGGCGGCTTCATCCAGGTTAGGCTTAATTTTGAGGAGGCTAGTGTCGATGGTACTGAGGGACACCGCCAAGAACCGCACAATATAAGCAAAAATCAAGGCATAAACCGTGCCACTCAAGAACAAACCCGACTCAACTTGCCAACTGGTGGAGAGCCAATCCCCCACCCACTGATCCACTTGCCCCACTGCTGCCATAATCCCCACGGCAATCACTGAGCCAGGGATACCATAACCCATTGCCGCAATGCGCACCGCCCCAGCCATCCAGCGATTATTCACCAGCCGTTTACCGTAGGCAATCACCAAACTGAGCAGTACCCCCACCCCAGCACTAGCCGCTGCCAGTGAGAAACTATGCCAACTGAGTTGCAGGAAATTACTTTCTAGGGCAGTTTGCCAATTTTGCATGGTGCGCTGAACCAACAAATAAGCTGGCAACCCAAAACCCAATCCCACGGGCAAACTACACCAGAGAAATGCCCCTAAACCTCGTAAACCCCGTAACCGATAGGTCGCCAGTGCCTGATTGCGATGACTCATCTGGTAATAACGAGCTTGACGGCGGGAATATTGCTCCAAAACAATCAGTCCCAATGTAAACAACGTCAACACAGAAGCCAACTGCATCGCCGTATCCCGTTCGCCAAAACTTGCCCAAGTGCGATAAATCCCCGTCGCAAAGGTATCAACCCCAAATAGTTGCACCGTGCCGTAATCATTGAGGGTTTCCATCAATGCCAAGGATAAACCAGCGGTAGCAGCAGGACGCGCCAACGGTAAAGCAACGGTGAAAAAACTCCGCCACGGACCGCACCCCAAGGACCGACTGGCTTCCACAATGCGGTTAGATTGTTCGAGAAATGCCACCCGTGCCAATAAATAGACATAGGGGTAAAGCGTCAAAACCAACATGGCGATCGCCCCGCCCATGGATCGGATCGGGGGGAAAAAGTACTCATCGGCACTAGTCCAACCGAACCAATCCCGTAAAGCAGTCTGCACCGGACCGTAATATTCCAGATATTCGGTGTAGGCATAGGCAAGGAGATACGCCGGAGCCGCCAACGGTAACAGCAACAGCCATTCCAGCCAACTGGAGCCACGAAACCGCCCCACCGTCACCAGCCAAGCGGTGGAAATTCCCACCACGGTCACGCCAAAGCCAACCCCGACCATTAACCACAGGGAGTTAGTGATGTAAGAGCCAAGCACAGTTTCGGTGAGGTGCTGCCACAGATCGCTAGATTTAGTAAAAACACTGCTCAGAACGACCAGAACCGGCACTGACACCAGTAATGCCACCCCACTAACCGTCACAGTCCAACCCCAATTAGCCAAATTCCAGTTAGCCAGACCTATAGAAGTACCCTGACGCACGGGGGGACTGGAAGCTTGATCCTTGGTTCCATCGGGGGGATGGGGATCGTTCGGGGCGTTAATTGTCTTGTGATGAGGCGGTTTGCTCCATGACATATTGCTGTAACTGGGCGCTTAAGAAAGGAACAGGAATTTGATTAATGACCTCGGCGGCAAAACCATAGATCAACAACTTAGCGGCTTGATCCGGAGCAATGCCTCGGCTTTCGAGATAAAACAACTCTTCATCACTGAGGCGAGATACCGTTGCACCGTGGGCGCATTTCACGTCATCGGCAATGATTTCTAGTTGGGGTTTGGTGTCAATCCGCGCCTTGTCGGAAAGGAGTAAGTTCCGGCTCATTTGGGCAGAATTGGTCAATTGCGCAGCGCGACTGACTTGGATTTTGCCATTGAATACCGCATGGCTTTGATCATCAGCGATGCACTTGTGTAACTGCTGGCTCTGACCATAGGGATATTGATGGTTAATGCAAGAATGGGTATCTGCCACTTGCTTACCATGGACCATTGCCAAACCCGAAAGAGAAGTTTCGGTTTGTTCTCCCATCTGACGCACATTCAGGTTATGGCGGGACAGACGGCTCCCTAGACAAATGGTTTGCTGCTTATAAACGCTGTGCTTGCTTTGGGCAACGGCAGTATTGGCAATGTGGACCGAGTCTTGGTCCTGGGTTTCCCCAGACACGATGATTTTCGCATGGGTGACCTGTGCCCCTTCCCCTAACCAGATTTCCGTCACACTGTTACAGAAATAGGTGTCACTATCCCCTTGATAAATTTCCACCAAGCTAACTTGGCTTCTCGGTTCAGCGATGACCAAACAGCGGGGCTGAGCCATACCGTCGGCAGTGCTAAATACCGTCAAAGGAATCGATACAGCTAAATCCTTGGGAACGAAAATCACCCCCACACTGCTAAAACTCGCCGTATTCAGGGTGGCGAAATAATCCTTTTGGTCAGGGTGTTTGGCTAAATACTGCTCTAGTTTGGGTTGCCACTGCTGCCATTGGTCGGGGGTAAGTTGCGACAACTCACCGATAAATAACCCTTGTGCCAAATAGTTTTCTAAATCAATTTCTTCATCGGGGGCGCAAGTAACTGTTTGACTACTAGCTACACTGCCCAATGTTTCAGTAATTTCCCCCAAGGCACTGACATCGGTATAACGCCATTCTTCGTCCTTGGTGGTAGGAAAAGGCAGGGTTAAAATTTGGCGCTGGGCAGACTGTTGTAGTTCTTGAAGCCACTGGGGAAATTTTGCCGCAGACTCTTGGGGAGATTGCGACTGATGGGCAGCGGCAATAATGCTATTAGCGAATGCTTTACCATCAACTTTGGGTTTAGAGGCAGATGGAGCGGATGGACTGGCGGGCAAACCCACCGCCGCCAGATCATGATCTGCTAGGTCATTAACAGCAGATTCTTGAACTGGCTGAGATGTCGGCACAGTGGCAGAATCAATTACTTCGTTCAAAGGTTTATCTCACTGAATCTTGTTAGATGTTTTTAGATGTTTATTGGATGTTAAGCAGTCAGTAAAAGGTAGTGAAAGGTTATGCCCTAGGGCAATCTACACTGCTGCGGCTTCTTCTTCTTTGAGCCAGTCATAGCCTTTTTCTTCGAGTTCTAGGGCTAACTCCTTACCACCAGTCAGGATAATGCGTCCCCCTTCCATCACATGGATGAAGTCCGGCACAATGTAATTCAACAACCGCTGATAGTGGGTAATTACCAAAGCGCAATTATTGGGGGTGGACAGATGATTCACGCCACTAGCCACAATCCGCAAAGCATCAATATCTAAGCCGGAGTCCATTTCATCGAGAATTGAAAGAGTGGGTTCCAAAAGCGCCATCTGTAAAATCTCGTTGCGCTTTTTCTCCCCGCCAGAAAAACCTTCATTGACACTACGGCTCAAAAATGCCGGATTCATTTCCACAATGTTGAGTTTTTCTTGGATAAAGTCGTCAAAGTCGATCAGGTCTAGCTCTGATAAACCGCGATGTTTGCGGATCATATTGCAGGACAACCGCAAAAAGTCGGCATTACTCACCCCAGGAATCTCTAATGGGTACTGAAACGCCAGAAATACCCCAGCCCGTGACCGTTCCGCTGGGGCGAGATCCAAGAGATTTTGTCCCTGGTAAATTATTTCGCCACCGGTGACGGTATAGGCGGGATGTCCTGCCAACACCTTAGAGAAAGTACTCTTACCGGAACCATTTGGACCCATGATGGCATGGATTTCTCCGGCTTTGATCTCTAGGTTCACGCCCTTGAGAATCTGCACGCCGTCCACCTCAGCGGTGAGATCACGCACCGACAAAATTACATCGCTGTTTTCGATAATCATCCGAACTCATCCGCCATCTAAAATCGTGGCTGTATAACTGCTAACTTTTATTTTAAGCCTAAAGGGTGCAATAGAGTAAAATCTATTGATGGCTACTGATGTATAGGGTTTTAACTGGGTTTCTTTTTAGAGAGTTAAGAATCATAATTTGTGTCTGCCCCCTGGGGATTTCCTTGGACAATTTTTAGGTATTTGCCTAAATAAAATCTCCTAAATAACAGATTTCCCTAGGAAACACTACTAGCACACACTACATAGAACATCATCTAAGCCATGAATACGGTACAAGGAACAACCCAACTCCTTGGCATAATGGGACATCCCGTTAGCCATAGTCTTTCCCCCGCGATGCATAATGCCGCGTTACAAGTGATGGGCTTGGACTATATCTATGTACCGTTGCCGATTCCTGTGGCTGATCTACCCACTGCCATTGCTGGATTGAAAACCATTGACTCCCTCCAAGGCTTTAATCTGACGATTCCCCACAAACAGCAGATTATGCCCCTACTGGATGAAATTGATCCCTTTGCGGCGGCGGTGGGCGCAGTCAATACGGTGAAACGAGTGGGAGACCGTTGGGTGGGGCGCAATACTGATGTAGTCGGATTTCTGACTCCCCTGCGGCAACTCAACCATGACTGGTCAAAAATTCCTGTATTAGTTTTGGGTAGTGGTGGGGCAGCCAAGGCGGTGATCGCCGGTTGTTTAGAATTAGGCTGTGGAGTGATTCATGTGGTGGGGCGAGATGTCAAAAAAATGAAGTTATTTCACGGGGAAATGACCAACAATTTGAAGGATTATCGACTCAGGGTGCATCCTTGGTCTTCCCTAGAGCATCTGTTAGATGTGGCGGGTTTAGTGGTGAATGCTACGCCCATCGGTATGGGACATGATGATGATCACACGCCCCTCGACAGCAGCCTGATCGCGCAATTGCCCGCCCATGCCATTGTCTATGACTTGATCTATGTGCCACGTCCCACCAAGTTACTGCGATTGGCTCAGGCAAGGGGTTTGTTTACCATTGATGGCTTGCCAATGTTATTAAATCAAGGGGCAGTTGCTTTGGCATGGTGGACCGGACAAAAGCCACCTATTGATGTTATGGAACAAGCTTTACTGGATGGCTTAGCTCAGCGCCCCTAGGAAGAAATCTTTTTAAATATCTCAATTTATAGATCAAAAAACTTTTAAGTGTGTTT
>JBIKNH010000026.1:0-28844 GCA_044358815.1 Pseudanabaenaceae cyanobacterium
AGAAGTGCAAGGGAAGGTGCAGGCTCTCTTGCTGTAGGTTCTCTGTAACGATTTTTCACTCAGCCTAAGATGCCTAAGATGATGTTTTAAGGCAGTATGCGCAAATGGTTGGAGGAGTTTGTGCGAAAAGAATCTGTTGAGTGTTGCAATGGAATTTTGATTTTAAATTGTGCGCCCTGATTGGGTTCAGAACAACATTCTATAGTGCCACCATGTTGTTCAACAATGATTTGATAGGCGATCGACATTCCCATACCTGTGCCCTTGCCAACGGGTTTGGTTGTAAAAAATGGGTCAAACATTTTATCTATGACTGATTGAGGCATTCCCATACCGTTATCCTCAATGCAAATTTCTACCCAATTGAGATCAAATAGAGATGTTCTAATCCGAATTTGTCCCCCTTGAGAGGAATTAGGCGTTTCTTCTTGCCGGAGATTTGTGGCTTTAGGTTTCATCTCTATGGCATCTACAGCATTAGTTAAGATGTTCATAAATACCTGATTTAACGCACCAGAATGGCATTCTACGGGTGGCAAATCTCCATAATCTTTGATGATCTCGACTTGAGTTAACTCTGATTTAGATTTCAAGTAGTGTTCTAAAATCAGCAACGTGGTATCAAGACCTTCGTGAAGATCCACTGGTTTAAAATCAACCTTATCTATCCGCGAGAAGTTCCTTAATAACAGAACTATTTGATGAATTCGCTTGCTACCAACCCTAATAGACTTTAGAATATCGAGGGAATCTTGCCGTAAAAAATCAATATCAATAGAATCTAATGCGCTGCGTATTTCAGGCACTGGCTCCGGATAATATTTAGGATATAAATTAACAAAATCAAATAATTGATTGATATATGATTCCATGTGTTGAACATTGCCATGAATGAAGTTAACTGGGTTATTAATTTCATGGGCAATTCCTGCTACTAAAAGACCTAAACTAGACATTTTCTCATTTTGGATCATTTGAGTCTGACTCCGTTTTAAGTCCTGCATCGCTTTTTCTAGAGCTTCAGCTTTTTGTCTTAGGGCAAGTTCTGATTTTGCTAAACTGTCATTAGTTATTTCTAGGGTTAATTGGGTCTCTAAAAGTTTTTGCTCCGCACGTTTACGATAGTTAATGTAGCGATATACTAAGCCCAAAATTGTGCCCCATGAAATCATTAAAATCAAGAGGCTGAATAAACTAAATAGACTAGAACATGACAAAGTGGCAGCATAAAAGTCTAAGCTAGATTTAACTCTTGCCTGCAAAGCAGTGGTTGTTAACTGGATCCCCTCACTATAAATTTGTTTTTGGTTTTCATACTCTTTACTAAATAATATTGCTAAACCTTCTGCTGGCTTCTGTTCACTGATTAGCCTAAATGCTTGATTTTCCATAGCGACTAATTTAGTATTAGCTATGTCAGTTTGAATTGCATTTTTGGCATAGGCTTCGGGAGCGATGGCAATAGTTTTCTTGATCACTCTCTCAAGTTTAGGCTCAAAGATACGATACCGATTTTCCCATTGTAAATCCCCTGTTGCCGCCGCCATTCTCGCAGACATGGTGAGGACTTCATCAAGATAAATGATTTCATCACTTAGCCGTTGCAGTTCCAATTCTGGTGTAATTTTCAGATTAAAACTATGAGAAATTTGCCATGTGTTCCAACTACCTATAGCAACTAGACCTAAACTAAAAACCACTGCCAGACTGAGTAATGGCATGAAAAACTTGTTAGTGAAATAGTTGAGACTTAGCTGGCGCGTATTACTAAACATACTTATCACTTTTCATACATAAAATCTTGGTTTAAATTAATCATTCTTCTCAATCATTTTTGCTGTGCTAAAAGTTGATTAATTAAAAATAATGAAGAAATTCAAAGTAACCATGTAAATATGGGAGTACACAGTATTTTCTGTCTTTTTTTTAATAACAAATTGAATCTTGTGATACGGAAATTCAAAGAAACTACATTTTTTTGCAAATATTTTTTGCAAATAAGTTTACAACTTACTATATATTTTTATGGCAATAGATTAAGTATTACGCCGCACTGACTGGAAAATGCTATTCTACACACTAAAGCAAGCTTTGTGATCCACATCACTATTGACTTCTTGATCAATCACAAGTCCAGTATGGCTCCTGTCACGGCAACTCAACAGAACTTGCTTGATACTTGATTACATGAACACACACCTGTGAACTGATGGATTCGACTCTATAGAGATCACCGATGTGTCACCGTACATGTAATTTGTTGCAGGGAACTGAAGGAAAAACATCATGAAGGCCAGTATTATCCGTGGACTAGTTAACAGTGCTCTAGTAGATAAGACCCTCACTGTCGAGTTGGAGCAAGAAATCAATCAGCAACTAAACCGCCAAGGATTCATTTCTGACTTTGACTATGCTGCTTTAGAATATTTGATGCGAGCGGTGAATGAAGGTAAAATTCGTCAAGCGAGTTATTAGTAGTGATGAGTCATGGATTGGGTCAATCAGCTTGGGCAAAAGATACAAAGCAGTTTTAGGACTTCTCTTTGCAGTTCTATTTTTAACGTATTGTCTCAGGGACTGCTCAGCCAAAACCCCATAAACCATTGCGACCATTACTCAAAGCGAAGCTTAAAACTGAGTTGGCAGAGTAAATTAGAAGGTATGCCCAGGCTTGGTTTAGGCGATGTCCAAAATTATGTTGAGTCTGTTCTCCGACGTTGCTATAGAAACCGTAAATACAACCATAAATATAACCGTAAATATAAATTTCAATATAGACACCATCAATATAAATATGGTCTCACCTTGTTACTGTCATTTGCAGTGACATTGGGGATTGTGGGCTGCCAATGGCTTCCTGGGAGCAATGCCCAGAGTCTGCCTCAACATCCCCACATCCAAGTTTTCATGAATCAAAATCCTGCGAATCGTTACACTGACCCTTATCGCAACATTACTAGGGAAGGCGACAACTTAGAACAGGTTTTAATTGACACCATTGGACAGGCGAAACAAACTATTGATCTGGCTATCCAAGAACTACGGTTACCCAATTTGGCACAAGCTCTAGTGGATGCTCAAAATAGGGGGGTGCGGGTTCGCCTAATTTTAGAAAATCAATATAGCCGTCCTTGGAGTGAATATACTTTTGACGAAGTAAAAGATTTCAATAGTCGCCGTCGCGAAGCCTATAACGAATTTCTAAAGTTTGTCGATACTAACCGTGATGGTACTGTAGTTGCCAGTGAATGGGAAGCGCGGGATGCTCTTCTCAAGCTCCGTAAAGCTAATATTCCTTGGTTGGACGATACTGCCGATGGTTCCAAAGGTTCAGGACTGATGCATCACAAATTTATGGTGATTGATAATCAGGTGGTGGTGGTTACTTCTGCTAACTTCACCCTGAGTGATATTCATGGTGACTTCAGTAATCCTGACTCTCGGGGCAATGCCAATAATTTACTCAAAATCAGTCATGGAGAATTAGCTGGTTTATTCGGGCAAGAGTTTCAGTTAATGTGGGGCGATGGTCCTGGTGGTAAAACAGATAGTTTATTTGGGGTTCAAAAGCCATCCCGTAAAATTGCTTATTTTGTTCTGGATAATGCTCAGATTCGGCTTAAGTTCTCCCCAGATCGTAAAAGTGGTGCTTGGGAACAGAGCAGTAATGGTCTAATTGCAACTGTATTGTCTGGCGCACAGCAGTCGGTAAGTATGGCTCTATTTGTCTATTCTGATCCGCGCATCGGTACGATTTTGCAGCATCGCCACGAAAATAACATCAATATTCGGGTTCTATTAGATTCTCAATTTGCCTATCGGAAATATTCGTCGGCACTGAATATGTGGGGATTTGTTTCCACTGCTGACTGTCAACTGGGAGACGGTACACCTTGGGCTAAGCGTTTAACCACGGTAGGTGTGCCGAGTCTCAATTCTGGGGATAAACTCCATCATAAATTTGCTGTGCTTGATGAGAATATGGTGATTACTGGTTCCCATAACTGGACTAATGCCGCGAATTACAATAATGATGAGACGGTTTTAGTAGTACAAAGTCCCATTGTGGCGGCTCATTTTCAGCGAGAATTTGAACGATTATATAAAAATGCAACTTTCGGTCCGAATGCGAAGGTTAGACAATCTGCACCCCGCAGTTGTAATGTTAACTCCACACCATCTAAAGATAAACCCAGTAACGATCTTGTGCCAAAATCAAACAAAATGGATGATGACGAGTAACTATTCGTGGCTAAGTGGTCACTGATGTACTTACCAACACTCCAACATAGTTTGATCGGTTCTTGATTGGCGGTAGCAATGACCTTTTGCTGTGTAGTTTTGATGAGAGTAAGAACTTCAGTAAATTGAGGTTGCAAATAGTCATTCATTCAGTGATTATACTGAAAATTTTAATATTTGATAGTATCGTACCAAGTTTAAGAAAAAGAAGGTGCGTTAATGGAATGTAGCGATCGGTGGTTGCCCTATAAGTGCTATTTTCGGTGTTGCTGAATGGGAATCGATATTCTTTGATTCCATCTTGAAAATGTAGAGTGAAACTAATGTTCTTAGTCAGCAGCAGTAGATAGATTTTGCATCACAGCCTAAATCTCCAAATCATCTGCTACATCAGTGTTGTTACTCCACGACATGTTTATAGTTTAATCTTCAAGGTAGTTGAGTTTGACTATTCTTAAATATTTTTGACATATCAGCACCAGTTATAATAGCACCACTTAGTATTGCTCCCTCCAGATGACAATTATTGAAGTTGACGTTAGATAAATCCGCCCGTTCTAAACAAGCATCTCGAAGGTTTGAACCTGAAAAATCACTCTCTTTCATTATTGCATCAGACAAGTTTGCTCCTTCCAAATCAGCATTGACGAAAACAGCTTTTTCAAGCTTTGCCTGCTGTAGCATTGATCCTTGAAATCTACATCTTTTCATATTGCTATTGATTAAGTTGACAGCTATGAGCTTTGCTCCGCTGAGATCTCCTTCTTCTACATCGATTGAGTGAAGTACAGATCCTGATAAGTCTGCATCAGTAAAGATAGCTTTCTGTGCCTGAGCCTCTATTAGGTTAGTGCCCTGTAGCTTTGCGTCCTTGACTTCAGCCAAACGCATAATTGCTTTTTGAAGTTTTGCATTTAACAAATCTGCATAATTGAGACAAGCTCCTTCCAAATTGGAAGATTCCAAAACACTCTGTCTGAGATTAGCTTTAGATAGATTTGCATTTTTCAAGTTGGCTTGAAATAAAATTGCTTCTTGCAAAACTGCCCCTTGTAAGTCAGCCCTCTCAAGATTTGCATTCTTCAAATTGGCACGAATAAGATAAGCATTTCTGAGGGAGCCATCAAACAAATATCCTTTTGCTTCAAGCTCTTTTACTGCTCTTAAAGCAATACCATTATCTGGACTTCCCATTTCTCTAATTAGTTGAGCCTTGAGAATATCTTGCTGACGATTATCATTTAACCTATCAATAACTAGAATTGCAATAGCTGTACTGATACAGTCTACGCTTACATTTGCATAAAAAGCTTTTATGAATTCAGACAAAAACCAATTTGCAGGATAGAAATACAGCAAGGCACTTAAAAATCCAGTGCCGAGCAAAAGCAGACCGATCAACTCAGCAGTCAATTGTTTATGCTTTTTAGGTAGTTGATTATTTGATCTCATTTCTGCTGAAGCTGACTGATTTCATAACTTCTAAGATGCTGATGAGCTTGCATGAATGGAGAGTTTAACTACCAAGTTAGCATCCGACTTATTCTTGGTAACATAGATGCTTCCTTCAGCCTCAAAACTAAGACCAACCTCTACTTCAGCAGTTACAGAAACATTTTCCCACTCACTGATACGTTTTGCAGCCTTAACAATGGGTTCGGCGGCATTACACAAAATCCCTTCAACTCTAGAAAAAGTTGAAACAGTGCGTTGTGCAACCCCGGCAGAAAT
Organism: Pseudanabaenaceae cyanobacterium; assembly: GCA_044358815.1. Lineage (GTDB taxonomy): Bacteria > Cyanobacteriota > Cyanobacteriia > Pseudanabaenales > Pseudanabaenaceae > JBAXSK01. The sequence continues at coordinate 5,974 of JBIKNH010000026.1, forward strand.
TTCTCCTGCTTTATATTCGGGCATCTGAACTTCAACAAGGCTACCATCCTCAAGCTGAATCAGCCCTGTATTAGCTTGCTTAGGATCCTGATCAACGTTAGTTGTGTAGTAATTATATATGGTATCGCCTGTGCCCATTGTGCCCATTTCTCGATGTATACCCATAAAACTTAAACTATTTAGGCTTAGTCTATCGCATAACACTTGCTGAAATGACGCGCCCCACTAGCGATCTTCCAACCATGCTCCTACCGGTAACTCAGTGGGCTAACTATGCATTAGACAGAAAAATTCTACCTAATACGAGTATAGAGCATATAGGCTGAACGTCAAAGATTCTGTCCATTTACCCTATTTAGACATAACCACTTCTTTCTAACCCATTGCTTCCAAATACTCCTTGATCGCCGCTGGATAAATCTGATGTTCCGCTTTTTGAATCCGTTGTTGTAACGTCGTCACCGTATCATCTGCCAAAACAGGAACCGCCGCCTGCTGGATAATTTTGCCACTGTCCACCTCAAGGCTCACCACATGGACAGTGCAGCCCGCCAGCTTGACACCGTAATGCAAAGCCTGTTCTACCGCGTGCATCCCCCGAAAACTTGGCAACAAACTGGGATGAATATTTAAAATCCGCTCTGGAAAACCGTTTAGTAAAACCTCCGTCACGATGCGCATCCACCCCGCCATGATGACTAGATCCACCTGATATTCTTTGAGGGTATTGATTAACGCCCTGTCTAAAGCCTCCCTCGGAGCCGGATCACCTTTAAATTCCCCCTTAAATTGCCGATGGTCTATGTAAACTGCGGGTATGCTCAAGCTTTCTGCTCGCGTTTTTACATAAGCGTCAGGTTCGTTATAAATTACTACGGCTATTTCAGCAGTTAATTGTCCATTGTGAATCGCCTCGGCAATGGCTTGCATATTACTACCGCTACCGGATGCTAAAACCCCCAATCGAGGGAGACGCTCGGAATTATTGACGCTTAGCATAGTTGTTAGTCTTGAGATAATTTAGATAATGGTGATGGCTCAAAAAATAACCCCTCCAATCATATTGAATCGGTAGGGGTTATAGATCAAGATTGTTTTGATCAACAGCAAATTATGACAGTAACTAAATGGAAGTGAAAATTACTAAGCCCAAAACACCAATGAAAATCACCAAAGCGTAAAACTGTGCCTTGCCGTTCTCAAAATATTTCAGACCTTCACCAGTCACCACCGTTACAAATCCGGCTAAATTCACCGCACCATCCACAATCTTAGAATCAACCTCTAGCACTTGCCGTGCCACCCGCCGTGAGCCAATCACAAACAGGTTTTCATAGAGATTGTCGATGTACCACTTGTTCTTGGAAAACTGGTACAACGGTTGAATTGCCTTCGCCCAATCCGCAGCGGAAACCGTTTTACGCAAATACATCAGCACCGCCAACGAAATCCCAATCAAACCAATCCCTACGGAACTACTAGCCATCGTTAAAAAGTGTGGCGTAAAACCTTCCACAGGGACTTTAGTTAAATTCTCGGCGGGAGCATGGATGAAATACTCAAAGTAATTTCCCAGGGGCGTTCCCAACAAACCAACGCCAATTGAAGGAATCGCCAACATCATCAGGGGGAAAGTCATCGTGAGAGGTGACTCATGGGGTTTGCTGTGATGATGACCACCATCATGATCCCCGCCACTAGAAACATTACCCGTATTGTCCAACTCCACCATCGTTAACAACGCATGATCCGTGCCCCGGAAACCACCTTCAAAAGTCATGAAGTACATCCGGAACATATAGAAAGCCGTTACCCCAGCGGTCAAAAAGCCCACCAACCATAAACCAGGATTATGGGCATAGGTAGCCGCCAAAATCTCATCCTTAGACCAGAAACCCGCAAAAGGTGGCACACCACAAATCGCCAAAGTCCCAATCAAGAAAGTCGTGGCAGTGATCGGCATATACTTCCGTAAACCACCCATCACCCGCATATCTTGCGCCAAAGCGGGATTATGTCCCACCACTGCTTCCATACCATGAATCACCGAGCCAGATCCCAAGAACAACATCGCCTTGAAATAAGCATGGGTCATCAAGTGAAATAAACCGGCACCATAGGCTCCAGCCCCCATCGCCATCACCATATAGCCCAACTGGGAAATCGTCGAATAAGCCAAACCCTTTTTAATGTCATTTTGGGTAATCGCAATACTCGCCCCCAGCAGCGCTGTAAATGCCCCAGTCCAAGCAATGGTATCCATCACCACTGGTAAATCTTCAAATACGGGGAACAACCGTGCAATTAAAAATACACCGGCTGCCACCATCGTCGCCGCATGAATCAACGCCGAAATTGGTGTAGGACCTTCCATCGCATCGGGTAACCACACATGGAGCGGGAATTGAGCGGACTTTGCTGCGGGACCCATAAACAACAACACACAGAACAAAGTGGCTAAGCCAGTACTCAAAGCACCGGATTCCACTAGCTCGTGTAACTTTGCCCCAGCTTCACCAAACTCAAACGTACCCGTTGCCCAATAAAGCCCTAACAAACCCAACAACAAACCAAAGTCACCCACGCGGTTGGTCACAAAAGCCTTTTGACACGCATCAGCCGCTGCCTTACGGTCATACCAGAAACCCACCAACAGGTACGAACACATCCCCACCAGTTCCCAGAACACATAAATCTGGACCAAGTTAGGACTGATCACCAATCCCAACATCGAGGACGTAAATAAACTCAGGTAGGCATAAAACCGCGCATAGCCTGGGTCATGGTGCATATAGCCATCGGTATAAATCTGTACCAAAAAAGCCACCGTGGTCACCACTACCAGCATCATCGCCGTCAAATGGTCGATTACAATCCCCATACTGATATGGAAATTACCTGCCTGTGCCCAGTCAAAAGACCAGTGGTAATCGGGATGTCCTTGGATCTGGCTCCACAACAGGGCAAAGGAGAAAACCATCGCCGCCCCTGTGGCAGACACACTCAGGGTAGACCAAAGGGAGCGTAATTTATTTGTACTACGATTAAACGAAATTAATCCAGAGCCGATCACCAGTGCCGCCGCTAAGGGCAACACCGGAATCAGCCAAGCATATTGATAAGCAAATTCCATATTTGTTTTTGTGCTTTTGGTCGCTGTGCTGTTCTTTTTTGTTTTGCTGACTTCGACTATGCTCAGTCACCATCAGTGCAGTGGGGAGTGTTTGCCAAGTGTGACGTACAAAATAATTGTTGTTAGTTAATATTTGGCTGCCTCACATCGCTATTGATGCAACCTACCGCACTGTTTTTACCCATCAGTATTGGAGTAGTCTATTCAGTCTGGTCCTTGGGAGGTCGGAAGAATCGTACTTCGACGCTTGCTCAGTCACCATGGGGTGGGGTTACAACATCGTGAGCCATCATACCATTAGTCAAATTACCCCAAATTTCTGTGTTAAATGCACCTATTCCCGATGGCTATTGATTTTGAGGGATCAAATTTAGGGCATTATGTCTAACCATAGTAATTACCCAGTGACGATCATATGGTCCTATCATGGTTCTACTGCTTAGCTCTTGGGGTGAGGCGATGAGCATCGTGATTCTGGTGGAATAGATCTGGTACAGAATTATCCAACTGGTCAGGGCTGATCGTCATGAATTGGTTGACCAAACTATGCATAGAACTTTACTTTAATTTTATAATTTTGAATTTTATAATTTTAGTTTTATGTTTTAGTCTCATGTTTTGGTTTGGCATTTGTCAGATTCCATTACGATCTTTTCCATTGCCAGCGTTATTAGTGCCGCAGCCTTGTTTAAGTTGTATTTAGTTTGTATTCAATTCGCGTTTAAGCTACTTAATTTGTTTAAGCTTTCTAAACTCTTTGAGACGTTTACTTTATTTCTTCAATCCCCTAAATATCTATGGTTAATTCTTCTGTGACCTTGCAACGACTGATGATCGCCAGTGGCAATGCGGGTAAAATTGCCGAATTTCAGGAATATTTAGCCGATTTAGGGGTTGAGTTGCTGGCTAAACCGCAGGCTCTCGATATTGACGAAACTGGGACAACTTTCTTAGCGAATGCCCATCTGAAAGCTTCACAGGTTGCCTTAGCCACGGGGGAATGGGCTTTGGCGGATGATTCCGGTTTAGAGGTGATGGCGCTTAATGGTGCCCCTGGTGTATTGTCTGCTCGCTATGCCGCCACGGATGCCGAACGCATTGCCCGAATTTTGACTGAACTAGATGGCAATCCCCATCGGGCAGCGCAGTTTGTTTGTGCCATTGCCATTGCAGGTCCCGATGGCACAATTGCGGCGGAAGCAGTGGGGATTTGCACGGGAGAAATTACCGATGCACCACGAGGCAATCAAGGTTTTGGTTACGATCCAATTTTTGCCCCTAGTTCCCATGCACCCCTAACCTTTGGCGAAATAGCTCCGGAAGTCAAAGGGGAAATAAGCCATCGGGCAAAGGCATTGGCAATTTTGCGTCCCCAGTTGGCGAATTTAACAGGAAGGATGAGCTAAGGTGAATATGGTGAATAGATGGTGATCAAATGGTAATTAACTGGCAAAACTTCGCCCAGATTGGGGAATTAGCAGCATACTTTGCTGATGATGCCCAAGGGTTTCAGGCACAGATTCAACAACATCTAGAAGGATTACAGAAGATTGAACCAATAGAACTAGATCACTTGGCAATTTTGCGAGCTTTAGAAGTGACCAACGGCTGCACTCAGTGGGGTTTTCGTCGTCAAGATCCAGAAGCATTGTCCGTTGAGCAAACGCGAGAATGTATGCGACAGGTGATTGGATTTATCAAAGCCAGAAAGATTGATTTGCCTAATGGGACTTCAATTACTTTTAGTGGTGCCATTGAGGAATTAATTACTGAAGGAACCAAACTCTATCAAGATGCTTTTAAGAATAATATTCCTGAAGCAGAACAAGAATATTATGCCTATTCTACGGCTCAGTTTATAGTTTATGGTTGCCAGCGGCTAGAGAATGCTTTACAACTGATTAAACAAGAGTTTGAGCCGTTGTTTGGTTCCTACTATATCGGCAGAGGAGAGAGGTACATTCGTCGCTACATCACGGCGATGTCCAATTGATTCCAGTTTAAACTAATTCTAGTTCAATTCCAGTTAAAATGGACGGCTATTTTCGTTTAACTGGCAGAATTGCCACCCCTTTTACGGAAAATTCCAGTCATCTGCATTCCTGTCACTATCAGAGTGATTAAGCTAATCCCTAATAGTAAAATGTAGATTGATTGACCGACAGAGCCAAAATATAACCCTTGATGAATTTTTAACAATATACCAATTTCAGATTTAGGAACATTCAACCAGTTACGTCCTAACCGATAGCCTACCCCTGTCACAATACTGACTAGGAGCGGTAACATAGCAATTGGGGCTAAAAACTGATGAATCGAACGCCAATGGAACTTACTGGGGAAACGAAACTGCTTCTTGAGCATTCCAATCCCAGTAACGATCATCCCTAAAAGACCAATTCCCACCAATAGAATATAAATTGGAACTAACGGTTTACCCAAAAAACGCCCCTCATGAAGTGACATCATGAAGTCACCAAATTCATCAGACATCTTGAACCATTCTGTTCCGATGAAAGCAGTGAGTCCGGTTAATGCAGTGACTAGTAATGGTACAAAGATAAATGGAGCACTACGGCGATGGAGTTGACGCAAATTCATAAATGATTTATATCTCGTGGCATGTGTAATCAATCATACAAATCAAAAGTAAAGATTCCGTAAAGAAGTTATCGGGTCGGTAGTTTGACCTCAAAGCAGCTACCCATGCCTAATACACTCTTCACTGTGACATCCCCGCCGTGACCTTGGGCAATCATTTTGACAATTGATAAACCCAAACCGGAACCATTATCGTATTGACTACGAGCTTGATCCGCTCGCCAAAAACGTGCAAAAATATGGTCTAAATGTTCCGGTTCAATACCAATTCCTGTATCACTGACACTAACCAAAACATAATTATTACTATGTTGGCAACTAACTGTAATAGTTCCTTTTTGGGGCGTATATTGCAACGCATTGGCTAGTAAGTTCCTGAATAGACGGGAAAGTTGCAGTGGATCTCCATAAACTAGGATTGGTGAAAGAGAATCACATTGCAACGTAATTTGGGCAGCATCTGCTTGATCTTGATGGGAATCTACGAGATATTCTAGCATTTCATCCAAGGGAATTTCCCGCCAGGACTGACGATCAGCAAATTCCCGATCGGTCCGTGCTAGTAATAATAGGTCATCCACTAACTGAGTCATTTGGGCAGTTGCTGCTGCCATTGCTTTTAACTTCCCAATATCAGCGCTGTGAATCCGTTCTGGATGACTTTGCATCACTGCGATGGAAGCACGAATTGCCGTTAAGGGATTCCTTAATTCATGGGATGCATCAGCCGTAAACTGTTGTAATCGCGAAAAACTAGCACTCACTGGTTTAATTGATTCACGGGTTAGCCAAATTCCACTAAGGGCAGCTAAACCCGCCACAATCATCACCCCCACGCCTAAGCTCCATCGTAAGCGGTTTAATTCTAATTCTAAATTTAGGGTTGATTCCGTAACTCGCACATAGCCAAGAATTTGTTTCCCTGAACTATCCCTAGAAGCAGAATTTTGATAAACGGGGTGGATAAAACTACGAATATTACCATCCTGTTGTAATAAGCCGTTAATGGGAATATTTTCTGGTAGAACCGTGGCAAGAAATACGCGACCTTCCCGAATCATTAAATGTTTATGTTCGTCATACCATTCTACCCCTTGTTCCATTGGTGTAATTGATTCCATAGCTGGGGCGATGACCGTTGGTGTGATGCCGCTCTTAACTTCCCTCCCGTTCTCATATTTGCCCATTAACTCCCCTAGGGTAATTGGTACAGGTTTTCCATTTGGCTGAATGGGAATGTAACCGCGATATTTTGCTTCGGTGGTTAGTTCATGGTATTCATGGTGAATCACATCCAATATTTTGATCGAAGATTCCGCCACCTGATGCAAATGGGAATTAAGCTGTTGATTCCGATCATGGGCAACTAGCAGATAAACTGCCCCCGAAAATACGCCCAAAATTAATGCCATCATTAACCAATAGGAAAATAAAAGCCGATTCCGCAGCCGATCAAACCTTTGGTGAAATGCCAAAGATTTAGACATTTGATTAGATATTTGATTAGATGTGAGATTAGACATGGGGATTGAGATGATAACCCAGACCATAAACTGTTTCAATTAAATTAGAAGGAGCGCCAGCAGCTTTGAGTTTTTGTCGTAAACTTCTCAAATGGACTTTAATAGTTTCCGGTGCTGGTATATCTTCAAAAGCCCAAATCCGTTCTAAAATCAGTTCTCTACTGATGACGCGACTGCCATTCCGTAATAATAACTCTATTAGAGCATATTCCTTGGGTGTAAGATGTAAAACCTTGCCATCATAGAGAACTTGGCAGTCACTAGGATTTAAAGTTAAATCCCCCCAAGTCAAAACCGGTGCAAATGCCACCTCACCGCGTCGCAACAGCGCCCGAACCCGCGCCAAAAATTCTGGCAAATCAAAGGGTTTAACCACGTAGTCGTCCGCCCCCACATCTAGTCCTAGCACCCGATCCGCACTAGTATCACGGGCAGTCAGCATCAGAATTGGTGTTTTATGTCCCCCTCGGCGTAACTGACGGCAAACGTTAATTCCATCTAATTTGGGTAACATCCAATCCAAAATAATTAAATCAAAACTATCTGTTTCCCCATAGTTTAACCCTGACAATCCATCGGTAGCAGTTTCTACCGTATGATACTGGTCGCTTAATGCTTCGACAATAGCTTGGGTAATGCGCAAGTCATCTTCTACTAAAAGGATTTTCATATTCTGTCAATTTCATTCCATTCTTTATATGCGATTAATTAAATGCATCCTCTCAATTGAATATTACCCATTGTCTCTTAACTCAGTAAATATCTGGATCAATAATGAATCTAGGTAAATACTCAAGCAAACATCTGAGCAAACACCTCAACTAAAAACTCAATTGTAGATACTCAATAATTTGGCTTGATCATTTATCCCAATTATTTATTACAATTATTATAATGGTTTTAGCTTAAGAAATCAGAGTACTAATTTATAGTGCTAATTAGTAGATTGATTGCAGCTATTATCAACAAAAGATAAGTAATCCTTAGAAATGTCTCCCAAGGTCAAAATAGGTTTACAAAAGAGGTTTACAAATTAACAGCAGTGGTATTAGTTAAGTAATAATTACTAGTAGTTAACAGGTCATAGATTGGTCAAATACCGATTAGTCATCGGTGTAGCGTCGATAATTTGTTGGCAGGACATTAACCACAGCTTACACAGTAATAATACTCAGGAACGTTGCCGAGTAATGATTTCATGACTTATCTGATTATTTATTCTAATTGATTTGGCGTAACTTGTGGGTGTATAATCGAACCTGTTTCAAATTTGGGTCGTATCATGGGAACAATCAAACAAGGGTAGTAATGAAGGGCAATAATAATTTTCCCTATTGAGTGATTAGCAGTGATTCATGCTTTTAGGTTGCTTTTAGGTCATTTAACTCCTCAGTCATATGTGACCAATATCACAGATTATTAGGCAATAAATCACGCGACAACTTCTAACAACTATGTCATGATTAATAGTGTAAAGAAAGATCGCAACCAAGATTTAGCCCGCACTGCGAACAAAAAGCTAATCCTTGAGTCAAATAAAGTAATCCGTTATCCGTAGACATCTGAACATCTGAAGAAGTTATTTCAGAAATAGACCTCGGAATATTCTCAAATCAGTAATGTAGAGCCATTTGCTCAAAGAATTTGTAGGAGTTATGACAATGATTGCTAGTAAAAAGAATTTGCCTTTATCCCATGCCAGAACCGTCTCATTAGAGAACTCACTCTCGAAAACCCCAGCTAACTACCAAGGATTTGATCAGCAGTTTCAACGCTCTTTCTTCGTGAGCATGACTCTGATCGCTCTTCTCACCATTGCTTTACCCGTCGCCATTAGTAGTTTTACTTCTGGTGGTGTGGTTTTGCCTAAGCAGTCGGACATGATCAGATAGGGGGCTTAGATTCATTTAATTTCTCTATCTAACCATAATCCAACCAGACTAATCTTCGCCCCAACGCTGTCCCAATGCTGCCCCTAAGATGTTTTTCCCGTAGCATTTCAGTAGGTTAGGGTAAGTTATTCTTCATTGCACTTTACTGAACTATCGTTGGATTCTGGATTAGCATCCCCCCATCTTGTCACCAGAACCAAAAACTTGTGTCCAGATTCCCCCCTATTCATCCCCCTACACCCACTAAAATTACCAACTAAGCGGCATTTGATAGGTAAATAATGAGTACGGAATTTCGGGAATTGTTACGCAAGGTGGGCAGCGGTACACATACGAGTAAACCCCTCAGTCGCACCGAATCACAGAGAGCTACTACCATGATGTGGACGGGGGAAGCTACCCCAGCCCAGATTGGTGCATTTATGATCGCCCATCGCATCAAGCGCCCCACCCCCCCAGAGATTGCGGGAATGCTCGATGCCTATGATGCTCTAGCACAGAAAATCCCTGCTCTAGATCATGCCTTGGATCATGCCCTGGTCGCCCCTTGGTTGCTGGGTAATCCCTATGATGGACGCTCTAAAACCAGCCCGATCAGTTTGGTGGTGGGTTTAGTTTTGGTGGCGGCAGGACAAAAAGTGATCCTTCATGGTGCCGAACGCATGGCAACTAAGGAAGGTTTGCCTTTAGTGGAGGTGTGGGATGCTTTGGCAGTACCTTGGCGACAAATGCAACCTCAGGATTTACAGGAAGTTTTGGCTAAGTATCATCTAGCCTTTGCCTATCAACCAAATATCTTGCCCCAAAGTGTTTTACTAGCTCAATATCGCGCTGAGATCGGTAAACGTCCTCCCTTTGCTACCTTAGAACTGATTTGGTCCCCCTACGCTGGACCGGTGCGCCTCGTGACTGGTTTTGTGCATCCCCCGACCGAAAACAATATCCGTGAAGCCCTAATCCTAAGGGGTGAAACTAATTTCATTACGAGCAAAGGTTTGGAAGGCAGCATCGACTTACCCCAATCCCGTACCGCGATTATCGGTTTGCAAAAACCTGGTGCGGAATTTACTCGTTTAACTTTGTCCTGTCGGGATTATGGCATCAGTGCTGAAGATCTGCCAATTTTGCCAGCACTGGATCTAGCCCATCAAATCGAAGCATTGATCTATCCCACCGTAACCAATAGGGATCAAGTAGAACTATTGCGGCAAGGAGTTTTGTGGAATAGCGGTTTCATGCTGTGGCAAGCTGGGATCACGGACTGTTTAGCATCAGGTATCAGCCATGCACAGACATTACTGGACAATGGTGCAGTGGGTGACAGTCTGACTAAACTACGGACTGCCCTACGGTGATTTCCCATAGTTTTCTATTGATTTGCCACGGTTCTCTATGATTTTGCATGTCTCTATGATTTTGGATAAATGAAACAGCCCCGATCCCAATTCTGTTAAGGGAGCGAGGCTGTTACTTGCTCTATGGATGCTGACTCTTGGCAACTCATCCCAAAAGCCAAAGATTCAAGATTAGGGAGCTAATCAAGGATCTAGTTACCGGAGCGATTGGGGCTACAAGACTCAATAATTTGACTCATGGTGGACTGGGCGCTGGGGTTGGGGTTGCGTTGCTCCACAGAAGCTTGGACAACTTCATTCAAAAAAGCACGAGGCTGTTTATTCATCTCATCAGCGACGCAGCCACAGGCTCTTTTGGCTTGTCCCTGAGATAAAGGCTGCCGACCTTCCCCAGGTTTGGTCGCACCTGCGGTACAACTCTCTACAAACACCTTATATTCCTCGTCAGTAAAACCAATGGCAGGAACCGTCGATTGTGAATCTGTGGATTGTTTGGTACTACCAGCTAAGGCACTGGGAACAATGCTCGTTAAGATCGTCACCCCAAGCCCCGCGATTAAAGAAGCAACTACAAAAGATTGACGCATAGCTTTCCTGTAATTTGATGCAATATGTGTGCAGTGTGTGCAATGTATGAATACTAATTAACAGACCGTCATCAACTGCGTAACGGTGTCAATGTGGGGCGTTATTGGCATGGAGATTCCCACCAAGCAGCCCATATTCTGAATTAGAAATTCCGAGTCAGTAATACTAGCTGCTAGCTGTAATAACCTATCCCATGATGACCCCCACAGCATCAATAATGTTTCGGTAATGTTTCGGTGATGTTTCGCCAATGACCTACAATTTTGGTTATTAGCCTTTTAGCTATTAGCCTTTTTTGTATTGGCTGATGGTATTGGCTGGTTTTTGGTTGGTTAATTTTTAGTTGGCTAATTTCGATGGTTCATTTTGGGTAACTTTGGGTTAGTTGTTTTGACTAATTGCCTCTGGACTAACACCCTCTGGACTAATGCCCCATCTGAGTATGCCCTGTTTTTCTGTAATCACTTCACCGCCCCTATTTTGTCGTAACAATGTCATCACCTGCTGTGTCTAACCTGTCTTTGTCCAATAGTCTCAAACCGACCCCTAAAATCATTGTGCTTGATGATGATCCGACAGGTTCCCAGACGGTCCATAGTTGCTTGTTACTGACCCGCTGGGATGTACCAACTTTATGTTTAGGTTTGGCTGATCCCGCGCCGATCTTTTTTGTCTTGACTAATACTAGGGCTTTAACTCCTGAGGCGGCTGCCGCCGTTACCCGTGAAGTTTGCCACAACCTCAAACTGGCGATCGCCGAGGTGGGGATCACGGGCTTTTTGGTAGTGAGTCGTTCGGACTCGACACTGCGGGGGCATTATCCCGTAGAAACCGATGTGATTGCCGCAGAACTAGGCGGTTTTGATGCACATTTTCTAGTGCCGGCATTTTTTGAAGGGGGACGGTTCACCAAGCAAAGTATTCATTACCTAGTGGTTAATGGTGTGCCGACTCCTGTCCATGAAACGGAATTTGCACGGGATTCTGTGTTTGGTTACAGCACCAGTTACCTCCCCGACTATGCCGAAGAGAAAACCCAAGGGCGAGTTAAAGCCGCTACGGTCGAAAGATTTTTGTTGCCACAGATTCGGTCAGGGGTTGGTCCTCGGCTGATGGGTTTGCAAGGTAATGTGTGCTGTGCGGTGGATGCTGAGAATCAAGCGGATCTGAATCAGTTTGCCGCCGAAATCTTACGCGCAGCAGCTAAAGGGAAAAGATTCTTATTTCGGAGCGCTGCGAGTTTACTAACAGCCTTAGCGCAGTTACCGCCCCAACCCATTGCCGCCCAAGGAATGGCAGCCTATAAACCTACTAGTGCACCAGGGGTTGTTATTGTAGGTTCCCATGTGCGTAAAACTACGGAACAGTTAACGGCGCTGTTGGAAATGCCAGGGGTAGCAGCGGTAGAAGTCCCTGTGGCAGAATTACTCACGGGGAAAACTGATACTGAACTACAGGAACAAATCACAGCCCAAATCAGTCAATATCATGGGGAGGGCAAAACCGCTGTGGTTTATACCAGTCGCCAAGAGTTGGCTTTCGCTGATGTAGCCACACGTCTAGAATTTGGGCAAAGAGTCTCAGCGTTACTCATGGCTATTGTGCAAAATCTACCCGCTGATATTGGTTTCTTAATTAGTAAGGGTGGGATTACCTCTAATGATGTGGTGAGTACTGGGTTGGCTTTACCGACGGCGCGGCTATTGGGACAGATTTTGGCGGGTTGCTCGGTGATTCGGACTCCCGAAGATCATCCACGGTTCCCTAATCTGCCGGTGGTACTATTTCCTGGGAATGTCGGTGATGCCCAAGCCCTAGCAACCGTCTATCAAAGATTATCTGGCAACGATTAGCTGGTTAGAGTTTAGGATTATTTAGGTATGGTCTAGGCATGGGCGATGTCAGTTACTAAATCAAATTGATTACTATTGCCCAAGCCTGAATGATTCGGATTCACTTCTGGTAAATAATTTACTTCTGGTAAATATCCTTGCAAATAGGAAGATTGCAAGTAGGAATTAGGAAACTCCTGAGGCACTTCTGGCTGATGGGGCATCTGCTGGGACTGAATCCGCAACTGTTGTAATAGAACCGTCAAATTATGGTAGCCATAACCGAAAGAACCATACTGTTGACTAAGCCGCTCTTGCAGAATTTGTAGATAGTTTTCCAGATTATTCCCTAATAGATGATTTCCTGAGGAATGGGGTGCATGATGATGGATTCCAGGTTCGACACCCATTCCCTCTTGATGATGGTTCCGATTGCCAAAATGACTGACCAGCCGTTGCACAATTGGCGCAACAATTTGCTTGATTTGCATTTGACGAATATAAGGCTCGGCTTGGCGCTTGACCAGGGCATAGGTCAAAATCAGCGATAAATCCCCTTTAATTAATGAATTACTCACCTGTTCAATTAACTGCTCCGTCATAAACTCCATGACGATGGGTTGCTGACTGAAACCAGAACTACCTTTTTCGATTAGAGAACGCCAGCGCAAAGAACACAAAGCTTCTAAAACATGGGCTTTAGACACTGGAGGCACGAGGTTAGCCCGCAGTTCATTGGTATTAATGGCTTCCCGTTCAATGGCTAACCAATACATTAACTGCTTTTCCAAGTCAGATAACCGATTATATTGCTGTTCCAGAAGGTAGCGCACATCGCTGAATACCCCCACCCCTTGGGCGCAAAAGTCTGCAATATCCCCGTCATATAAACTCATAATAGAACGGGATACCACTGTTAAAGCCAGCGGATTACCACCGTAATAGTTAATTAAATCGGCGGTGGCAGAGTCTGCGGCTAAGGATGGCGGAAAAATTCCGGCGGACTCTTCCCCTAAACCATTCAATTGCAATGATTGGCTAAAAGTGCCATAGGTATTGTCAGGGGGCAGAATTTCCTTAGGCTTCTCACGGGTGGTCAAAATTAAAGCGCTTTGGTGGCGTGTTTCTCCCACTTGACGCAAAATTTCGCCATATTCTGCTAGTCCAGGGGCATATTGTCCAGTCATTTCGCCCCCTTGCAACACGGACTCGAAGTTATCCCAAATTAGCAAACACCGCGATTGCCGCAAGCATTGACTAAAACTCTGTAATAAAGGCGCAAAATCTAGAGTAGATCCACTGGGACTATGCACCGGATCAACGGTTTGACCGCTCAGAAATGCCACCACGTCCCCTAGAAATTCCTGTGCTGGTGGTGCATTCCGCAGCGATCGCCAAATCACATAATCAAATTCTCCTTGGACTGCTTCAGCAAGTTTGATCGCAAAAGCGGTTTTACCAATGCCACCCATGCCCAAAATACCCACCAAGCGGCAACCTTCTTCTAGTAACCACCGCTTGGCAGTGGCTAACTCCCCAGTGCGTCCATAGAAGAGCGTTGGATCGATGGCATTTCCCCAGTCGCAACGCGGACCAATGAGATCCCGCTCCGGTGCATTGAGATCGTGCAAATAAGTCTGGTTAGGGCTAGACAGCCTACCCTGGGCAGCAGCTAAACCAGTCTTTGCCATCGTATTTATCCCTATGGACTCATGGCGCAGGTGGCTACCGTGACCAGAAGCAAGAGCCGCCACCCCATGCCCCCCTTGAAGGTGTGAGTCTTGGTGAGCTTGGAATTGAGACTGCAATATTGCCCTATGGCGGTTCTTTTTAATCACCACTTGAAAATTATGCTTTGTAACCCGCTCGCCAAAAGCCTCAGACAGTAAACGCCACAACCGATACCCCACATCACGAATATAGGAAGCGTCATAGTTACAAATTTCGGCAATCTCATGGTAGTTCTTGCCTTCCCAAGCATGGCGGAGTAATTGCTCTTGGATATTACTGAGCCGCTTGTGGGGCAACACACTGTCAATGATAAACAAAGCATCTTCAATAGTCATAACGGTATTCCTCGGTAATGATCACTCGGTGGGGGAGTTGCTGAGTGTTTGGTGAGTGTTTGGCAACCGTGAGGGTAAGTTATCAGACACTTACTGCCATTGCATCCTCAATACATCTCAGGTGAATGATTCTTGGTCTCGTTGTTTAAATTAATAACATACTGACCAAAAAATGCAACATGATTTGACTGATATATGACTTCTGATCGTCTTTAGTGACATTGAAATGACTTTTTATGATTTGGTCTAATTCAATAGGTCGAAAATCACAGGATGGGTTAAATCTCATTTGCATTTTGTCATAATTTTTTATTGTGATTACTAATAGTTTTAATAATTTTTTTCTGAAGTTAACTCCAGTCTAAATTTCTAGAACTCTTTATGAAACAGGCTTTTAGGCAATCATCCCCCTAAGAGTCACAAATAATCTCATATAAGTTAATTTCTTACTTGCTAATTATTTTAGACTCGTTATTTATGCAATTTAACGCTAATTAATTGTAGACAAGTCAAGCCTTGAATCAACTAAGTATCGTCAAAAAGTTACGTTTTCTTCGACATTTTAATGAAACAGAAAAGTCGTATTGCATTTAACGACATTTCATCAGTTTTTTTCTGGTCTACAACCAATTAAGTTGCCTCTATCTTATTAACCAAGTTAGAGGGCGCAACTCAAAAGCGCTTTTGACCAGATAACCATACAGAATATTTAATCACTTGTGCTCACTTTAACAAAACTTAACAATAAGTCAAGCAAATTAGCCAATATTTGTTTAAATAGTTGCTGTAACTGGTTTTGCCGACTTTTGGGACGCTTTCAGAATGCCTTGAGAATACTGACAACCTGAGGGGCAATCATTAGCTAAACAATGATGATCTGGCTCTAGGAGATATCTCTAAGGTCTAAGTGCTCTCCCTAGACATAGAGATCAGCTATCCTTGATCCGCCGATTTCAGGCAGTACTTAAATACTGACTTGCATCAGTGTACTCTCTGACAAATTACGACTTGTCCAGCAGTTTTTTCCAGCGCCGAGGCTGCTTTCTGAAAAGCCTGCCTCAAGCATCCCTTAAACCGAGACACCCCCCGTTAAATCTATGTCCTCAGCCACTTTTAAAGCCACTGCCAGAACTTCCGCCCCTAATTCACGCCAACGTCACAAATCAATGGCGTACCAATCCACTCATATTTTTAGACCGTACACCACGGTTCACTCCCGCATCGACCGCTTTTTGTCAGAGCTAACTGCCATCTTGCCAATCTGTTCTCAGACAGAGCGTGAAAGACTCTGGTTTATTTTGCAAGAGATTTTCACAATTCCTGACTCTATTTACGGGATTTCACCTCAATTACCTAGATTTCTGACCATAAATCGCCAAAAACAAAACCTGCGACGCATTGCGGTGGTTATTTCTCACCTCCCTCATTACCATCACCCATCTTGATTAGGGCTAAAGTACCACATTTGTCCCCACCCCTCAGGGATATTTAGACGACTTTTTACCACTTATTCGGCTATGTCAAGATATCGCTACATTGATTGGTTATGGCTCTAGTCACAAAGCATCACAAAAGTTTTACCCAAGGCTTTACCCCAAGTTTCGTTTCGTGTTTTGCCCCCGATTTTCCCTAGATCTGATTGTTTGATTCCCCCTGCTAGCTACCAACACTTTCACCCCAAAAATCCCGCCATGATTTTCACCTACTCCGCTCCAGAGCATTTTCAGCACATGCAAAGCGATGCTTACCCTACCCCCACCATTGCGGTATGGCATCTCAAAAAGCAACTCCTACAACAGAGCCAAAATTCCCGTAATTTGCAAGCTCAGTCCGACGCTCCCAGCGTTGCCGCCCCAAATCTCCATTCTGATGATGAATCAGGGGTGCAACCCATTCCCCAAGAGGCGATCAATCACCTGATAGCCACCGCTGAGATCCTCGCCGCCGACTTAAACCCAGCACAGGTCAACTATGTTTGGCGGTCATGTGAGTCCATCTACCTGCAAAACGCCGCCTTTGTGAAATGAAACCCTAAGCGGAAATGCTGAACTCTTTACCACAGCTAGGTAATTGCGCTATTTAGCCGACGACTTGCACTAAAACCAAAAGCTATTGTATTCGCATGATTTTCAGTACTGAAGCTATCCATAGTCACTTCTGGTACTGACAATTGACCGCGCACTGACCGAATACTGACCGAACATTTCCGCTGTTTTTTCTCACTGTTTTTTCGTTCATTGAACAATGCAACGGGTGTGGTTCGCCACTCCTCCGTTAACAATTACGCAACGCCAGACTGCACCAAAGAAGACGCTCACCATTTGGTAGGAATTTCAATCATGAAGACTCATTTCAAAACGTCAAAGCTCTGTTTAGCTGCCTTAACCGCTGTAACCTTGGCATTTGGTAATAGTGGCACCTATAGCGTCAGCTATGCTAATCCTCGTTCTCAGGATCCCATTAGCTGTAGTGATCCTAAAACTCAGTTTCCCACTTTGCCCCCTTGTCATCGGTCTAATGGTCTTGGTGATAGCACCAACCATGTGGAGGCGGCACAGAACCAAGGGAGTTATATTCGGTCAGTGTCAACTCAGTTGAACTTCGTAGCACGTAACGATGGCACACCCTAAATCAGTTATTGGGTGATTTGTGGGGTGCCACCATTAGGCTGAGTGTATCCTTATCCGTTCCAACTCCAAAGGATCATCGCCTGAGAGGGAAGCTCAAAGGGAAAGTAGTAGACTCTGTATTGTAAATCTCATAGTTTTTATTGATTTTTGCTTCGCCCATAATTAACCATCAGCAATGGTTAAACCTATTATGGGTAATACACCATAGTTAGAGGGGACTAGGAAGTTACTTGGTGAGGATATTGTTTAAGAATGTTGTTATTGAGTAGCGTAGGAAATGTCAGTATATTATTTCCCGAAGTGATTCTGAATTTAGCCTAACTTGCCTTATCAACTACAACGCACTGTTACGTTCCGAGATACCGATGCCGCTGGGGTGGTTTATTTTGCCTGTGTGTTGACCATGTGCCATGAAGCCTACGAAGCATCTTTAGCCGCATCAGGAATCGCACTAGCTGAGTTTTTTGGTAAATCCTCCATTGCTGTGCCCATAGTTCATGCCAGCGTGGACTTTCGCCAACCCTTATATTGTGGGGATCATTTACGTATTGATCTATCCGTTTCCGCAGATCTAGATGAAAATACCATAGCCAAATTTCCCCACCATCAAAGTTTTACCCTGCAATATCACATCTGGCGCAACGGTGATCACAGTCGTCCTGCCGCCCAAGCGATCACCCGCCATTGTGCCATTGATACCGTCACCCGCCGTCGCTGTGATTTGTCGCCTGCTCTGCAAAATTGGTTAGCCACGGTCCAAGCTTGACCCTAACTTCGATCACCCTAAATTTCTACTCTAATCACGACTCAGTAATCATGGCTCAGTAACCACATAGCAACCATTAATTAGGATTTGCGAACTATCTGTACCATGCTTGCCCGTCATTTGTTAGGAAATATATTAAGAAATATTGCGAAAATGCCAGCAAAGCAGTAAGCCGTCTTGACAGTTCAGGGATAGATGCCTTAGGGTAGACCCATACCCGGGTAAATCAAACAAGTTAGTTATATGCAAGACAAGGAAAAGGTAACGTTCTACCTGCAAGAGTTGACCCACCAGCAACTTAAGATCCGTTCTGCCATAGACAGCACATCCATGTCGGAACTTGCGGAAAGAGCCATCCGGTTCTACTTAGCCCACTCAGAAATTGTGGAAAATGCAGGTATCGGTCACACTCATCAGGTGTATAACTGCCCCAGTTGTACGCAATCCGTTGTGATTCGTAATGGTGAATTGATGGCAGTCGGTGGCGCAGGCATCCTTAGCAGTGGTAACGATAACGTCCTCAGGGACAGCCAAGGTGAAGCTCTAGTACGTTAGGGTACACCAGCCATAGACACGGCAACTTAGTCGGGAATTTAGCGAATTGAACTTCATGATTCACAGCTTTGAAGTTTGAGTGGTTCCTTTGTCTTTTTTTGCAGCGTTTGAGTGGTTGAGTGTTAGTTCAAATGTTGACTTGAAGTGTTGACTTATTGACTTATATGTAATTTTGTGTGGGATTAGGTGTTTTAGCTTGATTTCTATGGCTTGAGTCTTTATGGTTTGATGTGCGGTTTCGCTCTAGATGATCGGGATTTTCACGAGGATTTTATGCAAGAAGAACTCAATATTCTCATCCAAGCCCAATATCCTTTGATCTACCTGATCACCCCAGAGGAAGATCGTGCGGAGAAAGCCATCGGGCACATTGCCAAACAGAAACCCAATCAGCGCCTTTTAACTTGGACAGTAACGCGGGGAATTACGGAATCTAGTTCTGGTGATACGGTAGCTCAAAATAATACTGAATCAGCGGAAGCCGCCTTGCGGTGGGTGATTCGCCAAGACCATAAAGAACCCACGATCTACCTGTTTAAGGATCTACATCCCTTCTTCGATCATCCAGTGGTAGTACGGTGTTTGCGGGATGTGGTGGCGGCTTTCAAGGGTTCGCAACGGACATTAATCTTGATGTCACCGACTCAAATTAAGCCGCCTATAGAATTAGAGAAAGAGATTGTTGTCATTGATTATCCGTTGCCTTCGGTGCAGGATATTGAAGATGTTTTAACCCAGCAGTTGGGAGTTTTACGGGCTAAGCGGTTGAATACGGAAACTAAAGAGAAGTTAGTTCGTGCCGCCCTGGGTTTGACTCAAGATGAAGCAGAGAAAGTATATCGCAAAGCCCAAGTCACCACAGGAAAGCTCACAGAGGATGAAGTGGAAATCGTCCTTTCTGAAAAGCAACAGCTGATCCGGCGCAATGGGATTTTGGAATATATCGAAGATGAAGAGGATATAGATTCGATTGGTGGCTTGGAGGAGTTGAAGCGTTGGTTACATCATCGTTCCAATGCTTTCAGTCAGCGAGCTAGAGAATATGGTTTGCCCCAACCGAAAGGAATGTTAATTTTAGGCGTGCCGGGCTGTGGTAAATCTCTAATCGCCAAGACTACGGCGCGGTTGTGGTCTTTGCCTCTGGTGCGTTTGGATATGGGGCGCGTTTATGATGGTTCTATGGTGGGGCGCTCTGAAGCAAACCTTCGGAATGCGCTCAAAGTAGCGGAATCAATTTCGCCGATGATTTTATTCATTGATGAGTTAGATAAAGCTTTTGCGGGGGGCGCGGGTTCGGCGGATTCCGATGGCGGTACTTCTTCGCGAATTTTCGGTACGTTCTTAACTTGGATGCAAGAAAAGAAATCACCGGTGTTCGTGATGGCAACGGCGAATCGGGTGGATCGCTTGCCTGGTGAGTTTCTGCGGAAAGGCAGATTTGATGAATTGTTCTTTGTGGATCTACCAACTTTTGAAGAGCGGCTGGATATTTTCCGGATTCACTTACGGAAGCGTCGTTCTGAAATGAGTCGGTTCGATTTGGAACAGTTGTCGAAAGTCACTGATGGCTATTCTGGAGCCGAAATTGAGCAAGCCATCATTGCGGCAATGTACGAAGCTTTTGCCCAAGATCGAGAGTTTAACCAATTGGACATTATCTCTGCGGTCAAGTCCACTACGCCTCTGTCCCGCACGATGACAGAGCAGGTGAATGGTCTGCGAGATTGGGCAAGATTGCGGGCTAGACCTGCGGCTACCAGTGTGGCTGAATATCAGCGACTGGAGTTCTAACAAGTTTCCTTGGTTTATTTGCGGACGGTGGGAATAAGCCGAGGGTTAGCTAGATTCTTTAGATTCCTTTTACTAGGAATTTGGAACTAGCAAACTAGAATAGATTACCGTCGAAACGCCACGTTTTTGTATGGTTTATTTCTTCAGTTCAGTTTAGTTCAATCAGTTCAGTTTACCGTTAGTTACAGGAGTCAATCCCATGTCTCACTTCAGCACTCTCCGTACCAAAGTTACTGATGCCGAAATCTTGAAAACTTCTTTGCGCGACCTGGGCATTAACATGCAAACCGAAGCCGAGGTCCGTGGTTATAATGGTCAGCGGTTGCGGGCTGACATTGTAGCAGTTCTCGAAGGTGATTATGATTTGGGTTGGTCCCGCAATGCCGATGGGTCTTTTGATTTGATTGCCGATCTGTGGGGTGTCGCGAAGAAGCACAACCAGACGGAACTGATCAATTCGATTAATCAGAAGTATGCTGTAAATAAGGCTTTGGCGGAGGTAAAGCGCCCTGGTCTGGCTGGTGCTAACGTCAAGCTCGTGGTGCAGTAGGACACAAGATCACAACAATTGCCACAAACATCACGATTTGGTAGCGCGAGTTGTAGCCAAAATCTTTTTACCGAAGATCTGCAAATTTTCTCTCTAAACCATAGACTAGCTCCATTGGGGGTTAGTCTATTTTTTTGGCATGGGTTTAGTAATGAATTTAGCAATGAATCTACCAGCGAACCTACCAATAGTGAATTTAGTAATGAATTTAGATTGCCAAGATTTAGCTAAAAACTTAGGGGTTACAATTACTCGCTTGAGAATCAGATGACGATCAAACCCTTGCTAGATATACTTTTGAGGTATAGACTAATTGCGCTGTTCGTGACGTAATAGTGATTAATTTAACCTGAAAAGAGTATCGGTGGTCACAATTAGCCAGTGATCGGTTGGGAATTAGTTGGGAATTAGTTTTGAAGCGGTTTCAGGAACTGCTAACCTTAGATTAGTCACCATTAATGACTTAGCATCCCTCTCCACCCTAGGGGGCATGGTGATATTTTCTGAAACTCAAAGAGAGATTCTAGCCCATGATGGGGAATTACTTTGAATTACTTGATTTATCTAGGTCATCATGATGGTGAAATATCGATTTAACTTTTCTGCAATGGCTGTGGTGAGCAATTACAATGACTGATTTTTTCTTTAATAACCAACTATCAATTTTCAAGATTGTGGTGTCGGTGGCGGTGACCTATGTGGTGATGTCTTTTGGTGAGCACGCCGTGCATCAGAAGATGATGCATAAAAAGGTTTTACCGAGTTGGGTTTATAAAAAGTGGGATTATATGGGTGAGGTTTATGATGCTCATGCAGTGCGTCACCACGGCGTTTGGTATCGGGATTTTGACTATGAAAGTAATCCGGTGGGTAGAACGGAAAACATTGAGTTGCGGTTGGTAGAAACCTTGTGGCTGTTGGTGCTGATGTCACCAATTATTGCGCTGTTGTTTGCGGCTTTGCCAGTGGCGGCGGTGGTGTTTGTGGCAATGATGTTTATTCATAGCCGTTTGTGGAATATTCTCCATACGGAAATGCATATGCCAGAGAATAAATTTTTTGCTAAATGGGCGATTTTCCGTTGGTTAGCTTGTCACCACTATATGCACCATCGGGCAACAAATAAGAATTTCAATATTGTGTTTCCTTTAGCAGATTATTTGATGGGAACGAAGAAGGAACCAGGGATCAAAGATTTGCGGGAATTGATGCGTTTGGGTTATATCCTGCCTCGTTCGGCTCAGGCAAAGCGGAAAATTGCGGCTTTGCAAGCGAAGGTAAATCATGAACGTTTGGTAGCGGTGCAGTCTCTGACTCCTGAAATGGTTTAATTACCAGTTAATTAATAGCCTAACTTTTGAATCTCATTTGAATCTGAAGTTCTAAAATCTATTATTCCATTTTTGAATTTATATCCTTCAACTGATGACCACTTCATGATTTGTGGTTTGGAGTTGGAGGATTTTTTATTGAGGAGAGATTCTGATATAGTAGAATCAAATAAGAAGTAGAGGTTAATGTAGGAGAGAGAAATGACATAGAGTATGGACTTAAGAGAAAGAGTAGTGGAGTATGTCAGAGGAGGAGGA
>JBIKNH010000185.1:0-8674 GCA_044358815.1 Pseudanabaenaceae cyanobacterium
ATCAACTCACCGCCCAAGCTATTGCTAAGGATCTTGGCATTGCTACCCAAGGGGCACAGGTTTTGATCGGGCGCGAGCTAGAGAAAATGCCCCAAACCGAATTAGAGTCCATTGTTGAATCCGTCAATATCTATGCGCGGGTTGCCCCAGAACATAAACTACGGATTGTTAAAGCCCTGCAAACCAAAGGTCATTTTGTGGCGATGACTGGAGATGGTGTCAATGATGCCCCTGCTCTCAAACAGGCTGACATTGGGGTCGCAATGGGGATTACTGGCACCGATGTCAGCAAAGAAGCCAGTGATATGGTCCTATTGGATGACAACTTTGCCACCATTGTCGCTGCCACCGAAGAAGGGCGCACAGTCTATACGAACATTCGCCGATTCATCAAATATATTTTGGGAAGTAACATCGGTGAAGTAATTACTATTGCCTCGACTCCTTTCCTGTTAGGTTATTTTGATTCTCCCTTGAGTCCATTGCAAATTTTGTGGATGAATTTGGTTACCGATGGTTTACCTGCCTTGGCTTTAGCCGTAGAACCCGCTGAACCTAATGTCATGGATCGCCCACCTATCAATCCTCGAGAAAGTATTTTCTCTCGAGGCTTAGGAGCCTACATGATCAGGATTGGGATTATTCTGGCTGTTTTGACCATTGCTTTGATGGTTTGGAGCTACAGCTACACACCGAATCACTGGAAAACAATGGTATTTACTACCCTTTGCATTGCTCAGATGGGTCATGCGTTGGCAATTCGGTCTAATGTGCGACTGACCATTGAGCTAAATCCTTTGACTAATATCTATCTCTGGGGTGCAGTACTCCTCACTACGTTCCTACAATTGGCATTGATTTACATTGAACCACTGCAAAAGTTCTTTGAAACTCAACCCCTCACCCCCGTTGAATTAGCGGTGTGCTTTGGTTTCAGTGCGTTGATGTTTACTTGGGTAGAACTAGAAAAATTAGCCGTTCGCCTGTGGGTGCGGTTTGCCAATCGGTAAATTAAAGGTAAATTAAATTAGTGGATTAGTAGATTGGACTAGGGGCTAGGGACGAGGGGCTAGGTTATAGGAGACATTCCCAAAATCAATCAACCCCAAGATCAACCCCAAGGTCAATAAAGAAAGCAAAAGCTGTCAGAATTGGCAGAGTAGCGTACAATGTGACCGCAATGTGACCACAATCGCCTCTAAGTTGCCTTACTACGCTATAACACTTTGCCTATGGCTGCTGATCGTGTTACTGAATCAGTCACTAAGGATGCGATCGCCTTATTAATTGATCTTGCCGAACGGGGAGAAATTGATCCTTGGGATGTGCAAGTGATTGATATTGTGGATCGCTTCTTAGCCCGACTCATTGATAATGACCGTAAGGACTTATACGATTCCGGTCAAGCACTGCTGTATGCATCTATGTTGGTTTTGCTCAAAGCTAATACCCTAGCGGCACAGCAGGAAGCCTACCAAGAAATGGCAGCGGAACTAGAGCCGTATTTTGATGGGGCAGAAACCGCTGACCAAGGGGCGATCGCCGATTTACGGGCGCTGCCTAAGGAGTTAGAACAAAGTTTACGCCGTCGTCCGGTGGCTCCCCCTCCTGCTAATCGCCGCACCACCCTGGCAGAACTGATTGCCCAGATTGAATCCATTGCCGCAGCGGTTGATCAAGCCAATTTCGCCACAGGAAGATCCCGCCCCAGTAAGCGCCCCACCCAGAGTAAGGTGTCCCGCAGAGCCGCCATGAAAGCCATCGGTGAACTGGCGCACAAAGAGAATTTATCGGAAGTAGTCAGTACCCTAGAACAATATTTGCAGCGGCATCGGATTCAACAGATTGGATTGAATGAGTTAGGGACAGCTTTACAGGATCGAGTGGGGGTATTTTGGGGATTGTTGTTATTGTCGGCGCAGTCCAAAGTGGAGCTACAGCAAGATAACTTCTATGGAGAGATTCAGGTTATCCCCACCCTCACCGAACCGGAATATGTAATTACCACAATTCCCACTGCACCCATTGACAGTCAGCAACTGCATTTACACTTAGAGGTTTCATGAGGATTGGATTTGATGGACTCTCACCTAATATGAGAATCATCTAGAAAATTGGGATTAATCTGAGGGCTGCGGTTTTTTCTGTGTCATCTTCTTAACCAAATTAATCTTAAAGCTTAACTCCTCCTTAAAGAGAGCTTACCTTGATCTTATTCATAGACCCTACATCGGACAAGTAGGATCGTTACTGAATGTAGATTTTGAGGCGAGATCCCTATGTCAATCACTTTAGCGAAAGTAGGCAGTGCCACCAGTGCTACTAATTCGGAAATCCCTGCTTTTGACCCCGCTAGTAAACGTTTATACGTTGTTGCCGCTAGTGTGGTTGATGTTTACACCATCAGTAATACTGGTGCGCTGAGTGCCGTTGGTCAGATTCAGTCAGGCTTTACCCCACCAGCGGGAACAGTGGCGGCTCCTAATAGTGTGGCAATCAAAAATGGTATCGTTGCAGTCGCCTATGAAATCAAGAATTCCACCACTAACGCCCATCAACGGGGTAAAGTCAGTTTCTTTAATGCAGCAGATGGTTCGTTTCTGAATGCGGTGGAAGTGGGTTTTCTGCCGGATATGCTCACGTTCAGCCCTGATGGTACTAAGGTTTTAGTCGCGAATGAAGGGGAACCCAATAGCTACAATCAGGCAAATTCTTTTGATCCAGAAGGTTCCGTTAGTATTATTAATTTGGCGAATGGTGTCGCTAACGCCACAGTCCAAGAAGCCACATTCACCAGTTTCAACAACCAAATCGCTCAGCTTAAAGCCCAGGGAGTCAGGATTTATGGACCTAGCGCTACTGTTGCGCAGGATTTAGAACCGGAATATATTACGTTTTCTGGTGATGGCACTAAGGCAATTGTCACCCTACAGGAAGCTAATGCCCTGGCTTTCGTAGACATTGCCACCGCAACGGTCACAGAAATTAAATCCCTTGGTTTAAAGAATCATAATTTACCCGGCAATGGTTTAGATGCCAGTGACCAAGACAGTACCAGTAATAACGGCATTAATATCAAAAACTGGCCGATTTTTGGCATGTATCAGCCTGATGCCATCGCCACATTCAACGCCAACGGTCAAACCTATTACATCACCGCTAATGAAGGGGATTCTCGTAATTACACTGGTTTTAATGAGGAAGTTCGGGTTGGTAGTAGCAGTTATGTCTTAGATCCGACCGTTTTTCCTAATGCCAGTACTTTGAAACAGAATGCTAATCTAGGAAGGCTACAGCTAACCAATGCCTCTGGGGATCTCGATGGTGATGGTGACATTGATCAGATTCAGGCTTTGGGAGCGCGGTCTTTTAGCATTTGGGATGCCAATGGTGCCCTCGTATTTGACAGCGGCGACCAATTGGAACAAATTACCGCGAATCTCAACCCCACTGGATTTAATTCCGATGGTTTACCCGCCACCCGCGACAGCCGAAGCGATAATAAAGGTCCCGAACCAGAAGGCGTAACCATTGGCGTGATTAACGGGCGCACCTATGCCTTTGTGGGGTTAGAGCGGGTTGGGGATGTGATTGTTTATGATGTGACTAATCCCACCCAGCCGCAGTTCATTCAATATTTCAACGATGCCGCAGATATTGCGCCGGAAGGTTTAACTTTCGTTGCTGCTGCTGATAGCCCGACGGGGAATCCTTTGGTAATTACCGCCAATGAAGTCAGTAAAACTGTCGCAGTTCTGGAAGCTAAACCGAATTTCCAATTACAGATTCTTCATGGTTCAGACTTTGAGGCGGGTATTCCAGCGTTAGATGATGCGGTGCGCTTTTCTGCCGTAATCAACAAGCTCAAAACTGCCCCTGGACTGCCTAGCACCACTGCTGCTAATACCCTGATTTTATCTTCTGGGGATAACTACATTCCTGGGGCGTTCCTAAATGCTTCCAGTGACACCAGTTTAAATAACGTAGGTGGCTTAGGCAGCAGTAGCGCTCCGGTGATTGGGCGTGGTGACATTGCGATTCTGAATGCCATTGGAATTCAGGCTTCTGCTTTGGGTAATCATGAATTTGATTTGGGCGTGCGACAGGTGCGGGATGTGATTCGCACTGGCAGCGGTAATCCAGGGACTAACTTCCCTTATTTGAGTACTAATCTCAACTTTCAGCCGGAAATCACCGCCGGAAATTTAAGTGCCACCGATCTTGCGACGAATCAAACCACCGCCGAAGCCAGTACCATCAAGGGCAAATTAGCGAAAAGCACTGTAATTACCGTTGCTGGAACGGACGGCATCCTTGGTAATAGCGATGATCAGAAAATCGGCATTGTGGGAGCCACTACACCAACCCTAGCTGCTATTTCTTCTAGTGGTGCGATTGGGATTACTCCGGCTAATCCCGTAGACTATGTGGCGCTGGCTGCGGAGATTCAAGGCACGGTTGACCTTCTCAAAGCCCAAGGGATTAATAAAATCGTTTTGCTGTCTCACATGCAGCAATTAAACATTGAGCGGGATGAACTCGCGCCTCGGCTCAAGGATGTGGATATTATCATCGCTGGTGGTTCCCATACTCTACTATCTGATAGCAATGATGTCCTCAGGACGGGGGATACCAGCCAAGGTGATTATCCCATTGTCAAAACTGGAGCCGATGGGAATCCGGTTTTAGTCGTCAATACCGATGGGAACTATAAATACGTCGGGCGTTTGGTGGTGGAATTTGATGCTAATGGAGTTTTAGCGAAAGATCCCCTAGACAATACGAAGGTCAAGCTCGATAACACTATTAATGGAGCCTACGCCACCGATGAAGCAGGAGTAGATCGGGTTTATGGCAGTGATGTTAATCCCCGAAATGTGGCTAATGCCAATGTGGTGGCGATTACCGACGGTTTACGGAATATCATTTCTGCTAAAGATAATCTAATCATTGGCAAATCTAGTGTATTTCTAAATGGCACGCGGAATGATGTACGCACCCAAGAGACCAACTTCGGTAATTTAACTGCTGATGCCAATTTAGCCCTGGGCAAACAGATTGATCCGACGGTGGTAATTTCCCTTAAGAATGGCGGTGGGATTCGCGATAATATCGGTGTGGTCTCAGCGGCTCCTGGTGCGACTAACAGCAACGATGTTATAAAATTACCAACCCAACCGAATCCCCTTGCACCTAATAAAACTGAAGGAGATATTTCCCAATTAGATTTGGAAAATTCCCTACGATTTAATAACGGATTGACCTTAATCACGGTCACGGCTCAACAGTTGCGTTGGATTATGGAACACGCCGTCGCGGGCACTGCTCCTGGGACAACCCCAGGGCAATTCCCTCAGGTGGCAGGTTTATCCTTCAGTTTTGATCCAACTAAAACAGCGATTGCATTCAATAATACTACTGGGGCAGTGACCACCGAAGGTGATCGGATTCGTAATTTGGTTGTCTTAAATGAAGATGGTTCCCTCAAAGACACCATTGTCAAAGATGGTCTTTTGGTGGGTGACAGCAATCGTACTTTCCGTATGATTACGCTGAATTTCTTGGCTGGTACAGCAAATACTACTCTAGGTGGTGATAGTTATCCATTTCCTAAATTTGTCAGGGATAATGCCCAGTTAGCGAACCGCATTGACTTAACGGGCGAAACCGTTGATGTGAACGGTAATAACAGGGTTGATCCTGCTGTAAATCTTCCTGCGGGTAAATTCACTTTTGCGGCAACTGGTTCCGAACAAGATGCTTTAGCAGAATATCTCGGTGCAGGCATGACTTACCAAACTGCTGATACACCAACCAATCAGGATAATCGGATTCAGAACTTGAGTCAGCGCACCGATGGTGTATTAACAAAGCCAACGGTAAATCAGCCCATTCAAGGGACAGTTCAACTTGGCGGTAATACTAGCGTTACCCAACTATCTTTCACCATCAACATCATTAACCCTAGCCCAACGGTGAATGAGTTGGTAGTTTTTGAAGTGGGTGCTGGCGTACCAAATCTGAAGCAATTACTTGAAACTAATAAAGGAAGGGTAATTAGCTCTATTGTCAGCAATCGTCCCAATGGATTCACTGCTCCATCAAGGTTAATGGGTTTCGCTCCAGGGGTGAATTTAGGCTTCGCATTGATTAAAAATGGTACTGCGGATGACATTTTGGCGGGTAAAACCAAAGATGTCATTTTCTCCACTAGTACTAATTCCATTTCTAATTTAAATGCCAATGGCTTTGATTTGAATCTGGATGGAATTGTAGTTAAAGTAGCAACTTCCGATAGTGTGTGTCCGGTGGGCGTGGCTCTACAGGATGAAAAATCTGGCGAAGTCCTTGATTTACGCACCCTTGGCGGTACTGTCAAAGTGGACTTTACCGTAAATCGTGAAGCTGCATTCAATAATTTTGTCGGCTTCTATCGCGTGATTGATACCAATGGTGGCATCGATACGAATAACGATGGTAAGGCAGATCTTTTACCCGGACAAGCTGGTTATACCCTTGCGGCGGTACAACAACGGATCGCCGGAATCGATTTGACTGTTGATAACCAAGGCACTGCTAGTTATACCAATCGCGATTTAACTGGTGGAAATATTTTCGCGCCGTTTATCATCAGTAATGGCACAGTGCAACAGGTTCTCAATGGTGCAAATCTACAGGTTTACTTCCCTTACTTAGGAGCTAATCCGGGGAATGTAGACCATATTCGGTTACTTGGGGATAATACCTTCGGTTTTGAGGATCTCCCTGGTGGCGGTGATCTAGACTATAACGATGTGATTGTGAAGGTCACAGTGAAATAGGACTGGTTAGAAACTCCAGATCTCTAACTTCCATAAAAGTTGAGAGATCTGGAATCAATTTAGAAAACCTGAGGACATAGAACCAATTTAAAATCTTATAGCTGTAATCAAAGTATAGTTGTTTAAAATGATTTGTAGAGGAGACTTCGACTTCGCTCAGTCCTCGGTCTATGTTAGCTGAGCGAAGTCGAAGCTGTGTTTTTTATTTGAATCATCTATACTTAGGACATCGCTAAACTTTATAGTCAAGGATGGGCTGGATTTTTTCATTCTGACGTGGCTGATTATAGCTGATAATAAATCAAAACTAATTGCTTCAAATGACTGAGCTTTTAAATTGCAAAGCAAGTTTTAACCAGACTTTACCTTTTCTGTATTGTCTTTTTGCATCGAATTACTTACATATTAAATGAACCTGGCTAGAGGTAAAAAATATAAATATTGATTCAACAACTTAAACACTTCCAGATTACTAAAGAAGTGACTGAGAAAATGGAGTTTTTAATTTTAAGATTCAGCTTTTCGTGCGCTAGCTCTAGCAAGTAGAACACCAATTTGTATGCCAATCATGCCCAAAATTGCACTACCCAGAAAATAAATTGCCAACATTATGCCGTCGCCTTTATCTAGAAAAGCTCTCGATTCTAAACCATAGGTAGAAAATGTAGTATATGCACCACAGAATCCAGTTGTGGTCATCAGCCGCAATTCCGATGAAATAATCCGAATATTCTCGCTAGCAAGGGTCAGAATATAAGCAATAATTAAACAGCCGGAAATGTTAATCAAGAAAGTACCGTAGAAATCAAGGTCTTTACCTAAAAGAGTTTCCGCTAGTTCAGTTATATAGAAACGGCTTAATGCCCCAGCAATAGCACCAATGGCAACTGCTAAAGCATAGTTTTCCTTCAAAAATTTCATTGTTTTAGTCCTGAAAATCATCATTCTTTATCTGTAAATCATCAATCACAAATTATCAATTAGAGATTATCAATTAGGAATTATTAATGGCATGTTATCAATTACGTGATGATAAATCATTTAATTCATAAAAGACTTCTAATTCAGCAAAGATTTTGCAATGGTTGCGCCCAAAATTACTGCACTTAAGCCCAAAATGGGACTACCAGCCCAATAGAAAATAGTGGCACTCTTTTTCTGACTACGCCATAGGATGAGGGTATCAAAACCATAGGTAGAAAATGTAGTATAAGAGCCGAGAAAGCCTGTTCTAATCGCTAGGTCGAGTTCCTTCGGATAACCCGTAATTCCTTTAGCAAGAACAAAAAAGAAGCCCATTGCGAAACATCCCGTTAAATTAATTACAAAAGTTCCATAGGGAAAACCTGTACCAAATTTAGATTTGGTCCATTCTGTGATGTAAAATCTAGACAATGCACCAGGAACCGCCCCAGCACTAATTGCAAGAGGGATAAGAATGTCTGACATGGATTTAACAATAGTAGATATTAAGGATAATATGCCTAATTATTCTTATCAGTAGTAGGGTCAGTTGTAAAATGAATGTTTTTAATTATCAATATGCATCAATGGATTATTGATCCAATTAAAACTCATGGAATTAAGTCGCAGAATCTATTCATGGAAAGATTTGTTTTCATTGTCCATCAGGGATCATCCTATCTTATAAGAAAGAATGAGTCTTTAAGTGTCTTTTGGAGAGGTGACTGCGATTACTCAGCCCTTGGCGTAAGTTAGCTGAATGTAATCGAAACTGTATTTTTTATTTGAATTATCTGTGGTCTTCTACTAAGTTTTGTTTATTCATGCAACACTTCTAGGAAAGACTATTTAGCTGGAAATTTGCATTTAACAGAAATCTCGAAGTTGCT
>JBIKNH010000186.1:0-8658 GCA_044358815.1 Pseudanabaenaceae cyanobacterium
GTGATTCTAGATGACTTGTTTCATAACTATCATCACTATCGAGAAACGTCAAATATTTACCAAATGATGCCTGTATTCCAGCATTCTTGGCATAACACTGTTTTTTGTTTTTGTGTTTTAAATACCGAATATTATGATATTTTTCTAGATATGGATTAATCACTCCAAAACTATCATCACTACTTCCATCATCTACTATTACTAATTCCCAGTTAGTAAAGGTTTGGTTAATGACGCTATCGATCCCTTTATGTAAATAGTTAGCACGGTTGTAAGTACAAATAATAACACTAACTTCTGGGTTAATATCAAGATTTATGGGACTCATAGACTGTTCTTAATCGTTATAAACTTGATTATTTGTCAATTCCTAAACTACCTGTTTTTGGTATTATATAACCATTTCTAGAAATACTAGAACTACTAGGAAATATATTAGGCTCAGAGTTATTTTTGGGCAACAATACAAGTAACCACGGGAAAATCTGGATGAAAAGCATCCAGTTCTTCAGTAGTTAGCTCTTCAGTTGCAATGCCATGATAGCTAGCAATTACACTAATTAGATTACCATAAACATACAATTTCCGCTGAGAGAAATTCCTAAACATCCACGTAAAAGCATCA
Organism: Pseudanabaenaceae cyanobacterium; assembly: GCA_044358815.1. GTDB lineage: Bacteria > Cyanobacteriota > Cyanobacteriia > Pseudanabaenales > Pseudanabaenaceae > JBAXSK01. The sequence continues at coordinate 626 of JBIKNH010000186.1, forward strand.
GGTAAAGGTCGCCAGTAATCCATTGGCGTAGCATGAAGTCTAACGGCGCTAGGAACCATAGCAAAACATTTACCACCAGGTTTTAACCAAGTGTAAATATTTTCTACTACTTGCCAAGGTGAATAACAATGCTCTAATACATTAAAGGTAATAATAGAATCAAATGATTCTCGCTTAATCAGAGAAACATCATGGGCATCACCAACTATATCAATGCCGGAAGCAGATTCAATATTCATTACTTTATAAGATGAACCAAGATTCACTTCATAGAAGTCTTTATCTTTCGGCGTGCCACCAATTTCCAAAATCTGACCACTAATTTGCGATTTCACCTCGGTAATAAATTTATTTAAATAATAGCGATCAACAGGTTTGCCGCGAGTTAAACCAAATACCTGACAAATGGGCACAGTCTTTTTTAAATCCCCCCAGTTTATAGAATTAGTTGCTACCGAAAGCAAACCAATCTTTTCTAAAACAATTACTAATTGACAAAAGCCATCAATATCATCAATTTGATCTAAATCATCGATCAAATTAGTTGCCGCAAAAAAGTGATTTAATACTTGATAATGATTTTGACTTAAGTCAACTAATTCGTATTCTTCTTCTTTCTCAATGAAACTGCGAAAACCCTTGCCAAATAAAGTAAGACTTTGATCTGACAGGAAGATAACTGCACTACTAGCCAAAGGTTGATACTTATCTAATTGGGTAGTAATTTCCACACTAATCGGTGTTGTCTTAGATCGTATCCTAACCTGTTCAAATATTTGATAAGCTGATTCAATATCATGCTCATGGACAAATATTTCGAGAATGGTTAACCAAGAAGAATAAGGAATAATTTCTCCGGGACGCTGACTCCAAGCAAAAATTGCGTGAACTTGAGAATCAACAATTTTTAAGAATGCGTTAGGAATATATTGCTTAGTCATAGAGTTTCTAAAATTTATTGATCATGAGATCAAGTATCATAATGCAAGAAGTTTTAATCTTATATTTGTTCTTGATTCTTGTGTTTTAATTTTTGCATCTGATTTTTTGGATTTTATTTTTGTATCTGATTCTGCACTGTCTTTTGCGCCTCTAATCTTAGCATATTCAATATTAGATTTAATCTAATTAACATCAAATTAATATTAAATAATTCATTGGAATATTTGAACCACATTAATTGCATCTAATTTAAATGGTACTAAAATTGATTGATTTCGAATGCTGATTATTTCACGATGACATGACAAATACTTAATCATGTTGACATTTCTTATGATTATTTTTCACTTGAACCCATTCATAATTGAACGCTAAATTAATGACTCATCAAGGGGTTAAGTCTAGCTCACCCTGATCGCCCTCACAGAAAACATGATTAAGGTAGAAATCTTTCTATCCTTTACATGGTTTATGGGACAAACTCTGCGGTAAACTTGATTACTGTATTAAATTACTGTGTAAAAAAAGCGTTACTAAAAACGCAAGCAAGTTTACGTTAAATTTAAGGAAATTCTATGCTACAAGTTGGTCAAAGAGTCCGAGTGCGGCAAAACATTGGTGGTGGTGTAGGTAAGGTAGGCGAGGTAGGTGTGATCAAGTCCTTTAAAATCGCTGATGGGGCTGGTCCTGCCTATGTGGTTGAATTCACCGGCAGCAAAGCTTGGTTTTTTGCTGAAGAGTTGGAAGCAGCTTAAGTCTTCATTTGCTAATACGAACAAATTTATCTCCAGATTTACTTCAAACATAGCTCAAAAACATAGCTCAAAGTAGTAGCCTAGAGTTTATAAAAATATCATAAAACAATTTAACCCTACGGTTCAAAGTCCTAGAAGCTCAACCCTTCTTAGTATTTGAACCGTTTTTTATTTGGCTATTTTTACTGATTTCTGATCACCTAAATCCTCAAACACAAATCCCGCCTTTAGCCGTAGTTACCGACCAAAAAGCGGGAATTTGATAATAAATTGCGTGATTAACAAAAGTTTATTAAGCAATCTACCAAGCTAAATCAAAACTATAGCAAACCAGTGTTAGTACCAGTTTTACCAGTAGCTAATTCAACCTTGAGAATTTTGCCACCCATTTTCATAATACGCTGCTGCTCAGCAAACCAGTTGTCATAGGCAACAAGCTTTGTGAAAAAAGTGTTTTGTAGCTCGCGCTGTGTGCGAATGCGTGTTTGACTAGGCACACAGGCGGTAATTTTAAACATCCGCATGGTTACAGGCTCCTGTATGTGTACCTTGATCTACGTAGCGTGGTTATAAACTATTCCTTAAGGCAAAAGAACAGACAGGGATCTTCGCCTGCCTGCTCCTTGCCGTGTAACAGAATTAGCTTAAGCCAGAGCTGATGTAGTCGAGGTAGGTTCCCAATTCCTTACCAGCGTCAGAACCGATGATGCTAGCAGCAACTTCTTTGATCGCTTGGATTGCTTGGATGGTGGAAACTACAGGGACTCCCAAGGAGCTATAGGTTTCTTTCAAGCCATTCAATACGCGCTCATCAAGGATGGAAGCGTCGCCAGCCAACATGGCATAGGTGGCATAACGGAGGTAGTAGTCCAAGTCGCGGATGCAAGCTGCATAACGACGGGTGGTGTACATGTTGCCGCCGGGACGGGTCACATCAGAGTACAACAAAGACTTAGCTACAGCTTCTTTTACAATGGTGGAAGCATTAGCAGCGATTGCGCCAGAAGCACGCACGCGCAGTTCGCCAGTAGCAAAGTAGGACTTCAGCTTATCCAAAGCAGCGGCATCGAGGTATTTGCCTTGAACGTCGGCTGAATTAATAACGGAGGTAATTGCGTCTTGTGCCATTTTTATATATTTTTTAGGTTTGCAATTAGTTTTTTGAATTTGAAAATTAAGAACTCTGAAATGTTTTATAACAAGTCAAAATAACCGGTTATCACAAATCAAGAATTAATTGGTTTACTGCAAGGAACCGATTACATAGTCGAAGTAGTAACCAGCTTCAGCGGCATCTTCACCAGATAACAGAGCCGAAGCAATACTCTTCATAGCGCGGACACCTTCGCCAACGGCAGCAATGGGGGTACCCAAGGAACCGTACATTTCTTTCACGCCAACGATACCGATTTCTTCGATGGGGGTGACATCACCGGAAACGATCCCGTAGGTTACTAGACGCAAGTAGTAGTCGAGATCGCGCAGGCAGGTAGCGGTCATTTGTTCGCCATAAGCGTTACCACCAGGGGAAACCACATCGGGGCGCTTTTGGAACAATTGGTCGCCAGCTTGCTTAACGATGCGCTCACGAGATTCGGTCAAAGTTTGTGCAATGCGCAAACGACGCTCGCCAGAAGTCACAAAGCTCTTGATCCGATCCAGTTCGCCAGGGCTGAGGTAGCGAGCTTCTGCATCAGCATTCACGATCGATTTCGTGATTACGCTCATTTAATTATTTCCTCCAGTCAAAAATTGTAGATAAAAACAGTTTATGTGATGATCCGCCACTTGAGAAGCTTTACCTCAGGCTCTTTGTTACCCAAATATAAAACTTGCTACTGTGGGGTGGTCTTTGTCAAAACAATGATTACCAAACTATTTTGTCCCATTGCGCTGACTACAACTTTTCTTCATCACACTTCTTAACATTTGCCATGTTAGCACCACAATCTCGTTGAGTCACCCTTAGGGGATCAAAGAGGTTTGATGGTTAATCACTTCAAATAATGTGAGTAGAACAGTCCGAGGCTGGTGTACTAATCAATGAAGCCGGCTATGAAACGTGATCAATGCTATCACAGGACATTAGGCTCTGTAGAGTTTAATGTGCAGAGTCAATGTTGGAGTGCCACTAAATCTTTAAATTCCTAAGGAATTAGTAGTCCGGTGGCAACGGTGGCTAGTCCGCCGGCGATCATCAGGGCAGCAGGCATGGCTTTTTTAGTTTTGATTAAGCGAACGATGAAAACCACAATCAATAAACCGGCAATGACTAACCCAGTGGTTTTGCCCCATTCTTGGCTGTTGAGGGCGGCGGCTCCGGCAACTAGTAAGCCCGTGCCGCTGATGCTGCCGGAAATAATTGATGCTTTACTCTGGCTTTTCGTGTAGCCAATAATGCCGCCGACGATGGCAACGGCTCCATAGATCAGTAGAGCTAGGGTGCTGGGGGTTAAGTTCATAGTTTTAGGGGTTTTGGATCGACTTGGATCAACAATGTGTTTAAAAATAAGAATTTTAACAGATTAACGAGAAGCAATGCGGTTGAGATAGTTCGCCGGATCTAAGGCGCTCCAACCATCGCTACTGGGGACGAGGTACTCAAAATGGAGGTGGGGACCGGTGGAGTTACCCGTAGAACCAACTGTGCCAATTTGTTGTCCTTGGGCGACCCGTTGTCCAGGGGTGACGTAGATGCTAGACAGGTGGGCGTATCTGGTGCCGGTGGAACCATGACTCATTTCTATTAAGTTACCGTAGCCACCGCCCCAACTGGCAAACTCGACTACACCGGATTTGGCAGCTAGAACTGGTGTGCCCATGGGTGCGCCCAGATCAATACCGCTATGGAATGCCCATTGACCAGATACAGGGTTCATCCGCCAACCGTAGTTAGAGGTGACAGGGACAGGATAGGGGAGGGGGTAGCCACCAGCGTTAAAAATGGCTGTGTTAGCGTTATTGGCGTTGTTACGGGCTAAGGTTAGATCAATGGGCTTAAGGGGGACGGGATCAGGTTTCCAGACTGCACCAATCACGAATATCTGACGAGGCTTGTTTTGACAGCCATTGCGCTCGAATAGCACATCAGGACGGACGTTGTATTTTTTAGCGACGGTGGCATAGGTTTCTTCATTAGCAAAACTGTGCACAATGCCATCGGCGGGGGGAATGCGTAAAACTTCCCCTGGGTTAACTTTGCCGCTGCGACTGTTGGGGTTCATGCCCATGATCGTGGCGGTGGTGATTTGATATTTTTTAGCAATACCATCTAGGGTTTCGCCGCTTTTGACTTGATGTTTTTGCACCAAGCCTAGGGCTGGCTTTCCACAAAGTTCTTCTTTTTCTGATTCTAGGGCGGGGTTAGGGGCAGAAGGTTTACTGTTAGATTGATCGCTGAGTTGCGGTGTGGGATGGATGCTTAAAGAGAGCAGTTGTTCCGAGTCGGAAATCCTGTTCTGATCTGTTCCCTGGCGTACCGACGGATCTGTAGTAGCAATAGCTGGGGTAGTGGCGAGTAGGTCAGCTAAGAAATAGGTGGTTAAGTTAACCCCAAGGGTGGTGACCAAACTGCCAGTTAATAAGGTGATTAGTTTTAGCCGATTCCGCAGAAAGTGATGCACAATACCTATCCAAACGCAAACACGAATAGTTATTGTGACAGAATTCGCTCCTGAGGTTAACGTCCGATTGATGCAGATCTGTCCTGATGAAGATAGGTTTAAGGATTTTCGGGATTTTTGGAAAATTATGCTGGAGATTTACGCCCCAGGTTAAGGTACAAACTTTTTGCCCTCGTAAACATTCAGGACGAATTAAGCGATAGCATTAAGTTTGTGGCAGCATTTAGACTGCGGTTACATTTGCATTTACATTATTGACTTCTATCTACACTGGTTACCCTTGGTTATTTATGACTACTCTGGCACAACGTCAATACTTCTTAGAAATTGCAACGGAAGCTGCCTGTGCGGGGGGAGCAGTTCTGCGGAGTTACTTTGGTAAATTACAGGAAGTCGCTGAGAAACAACCAGGGGATTTGGTAACCATCGCTGATAAAGAATCAGAACAAGTAGTTTTAGACATTATTAAGCGCCACTTTCCGGACCATGGCATTCTGGCAGAGGAGTCAGGGAATGTGGGTATTGCTGAAAGTGAATTTCTCTGGGCAATTGATCCTCTGGATGGAACCACTAACTTTGCCCATCAATATCCTTTTTTCGCGGTGTCCATTGCTTTACTGGTAAATGGCGTGCCAGAAGTGGGAGTGGTTTATGCACCATTTTTTGATGAGTTGTTTCGAGCCGCGACGGGTCTAGGGGCAACTTGTAACCGCCAACCAATGCATACTTCTTCAATTACGGAACTTCGCAAGAGTCTTTTGGTGACAGGGTTCGCCTATGATCGCACCAGGGTTATAGACAATAACTATGCTGAGTTTTGCCATTTCACGCATTTAACCCAGGGTGTGCGGCGCGGTGGGTCTGCGGCGATGGATTTAGCCTATGTTGCCTGTGGACGTATTGATGGCTATTGGGAACGGGGTTTATCTATTTGGGATTTGGCGGCTGGGGTGGTATTGGTGCGGGAGGCTGGTGGTATGGTGACTGCCTATGACGGTACAGCGGTGGATTTACCTTCGGGGCGGCTTCTGGCAACGAATACCCATTTACATCAAGCCATTAGTGATGAACTAGCCCATGTGAAACCCCTGACGGAAGAGTTTCCGATGGGAAGGGTGTAGGAGCAATTTTCAGTTTGTGAAGTAAAGGTTTAAGTCATGATTAAGAACATTGAAATCAATAATTTTCGTTGTTTTGAGAAATTTAAAACCAGTAATTTTGGTCGAATCAACTTGATCAGTGGCAAAAATAGTGTGGGCAAAACTGCTTTGTTAGAAGCAATATTTTTGCTTGCTGCACCGAGACCAGACACGGTCATGTTTTTACGTCAACTTCGCAATGAGGCTGCGGATACGAGCAAATCGCTGCCCGAAAGAACTTGGATAAACCTTTTTTTTAATCTTGATCAAAAGGAAATATTCATTAAATCAGAGATAGGAGAAAATTCGCACCAAGAATTAACAATTTCAGTTGATGAATCAGTTAAAAATTTCGATAGTGAATATGATGAAAGCAGCGATAATTCAGACATTATGGATTTATTTTCTAAAAGTAGCTCTGTGATTTCTGTTTTGCATCTGAATGCTAATTTTAACGAAGTTAATAAAGAAGTTAACAAGTTTGAGTGTTTATTAATTTCAAGTAATAAGGGTATTTTAGGTAGGGATCGTAAAACACCAAATGTTAAAGATGTTTTTTTTAATCCAGCTTTTGTGAGACCACGATCTAGAGTAGTTGCAGAAGAGTTTGATAAAGCATTTTTAAATGATAATGCCGGCAGTAGTTTTCTTGAGTTAATAAGAACTATTGATCCTGAAATTATAGATGCCAGAACTATTGCTATTGGCGAACCAACCCTGCACTTACAAAGGAAACACCAGCCTAGACTTCCCATAGAAATGTTTGGGGATGCTATTACCAGAGTTGCAGATATTGGGCTAAAAATTATTAATAATAAAAATAGTATCTTGTTAATTGATGAAATTGAAAACGGCATTCATCATGCTAATCAAGTTAACTTTTGGAACGCTTTATATAAATTAGCCGAAAAGCTAGATGTGCAAATTTTTGTCACTACTCACAGTTTGGAAATGTTGCAATCGTTTGTCAAGGCTGCTGAAAATAATGGAAGTAAATCAGCTTCAGCAATGCATTTTGAACTAGTTAGAAATACTACAACGGGAAAAATTATCGCTATTAAGCGCACTGTGGATAGCTTAGATTACGATATTACAAGAGCAAAAGAAGTTAGAGGTTCATAGGTGTTCATTTCTAGTACCCTGAATATTAAGTCTAGTATCACCACAATCAAGATACTTCTGATTGTGGAAAGTGAAAATGACAAATATTTCTTGCAAGCTTTGATTAATCACTGTCGTATGGCAAATATCCAAGTGGTTAATGTTCTCGATGATGATTGGAAGTGCATGGGTGGTTTAGATGCCAAAAAGCTTGAAAAACAACTACAAAGTATTAGACAAGAGATTATCAAATCTGAAGCTAAGGGGGAAAAAATAAAAATTGGGATTGTTATAGATATTGACCAGAAAAGTGAATCAGAAAGGATAAAATTTATCAATGATTGTGTTATAGTAGAATCAAATAAGAAGTAGAGGTTAGTGCAGGAGAGAGAAATGACATAGAGTATGGACTTAAGAGAAAGAGTAGTGGAGTATGTCAGAGGAGGAGGAAGCAAAGCAGAAGCAGCAAGACG
>JBIKNH010000027.1:0-28404 GCA_044358815.1 Pseudanabaenaceae cyanobacterium
CCCTATGATCCCTTTGCACCGTCTTTACAGGATTTATTGCCCGCCCTAACCAAACGACAGCCCACTAGTTTGATCTTTGACTTGCAAACCACTAAACCTCTGAGTCAAATGGGGAATGGTAGTCGGTTGCAAATCTTAAATAAATTACCTGATCCGAATTTGCAGGGTTTATTTCAGAAATTTTTAGCTCAGGGTAATCTCACCGCTGCGGATATTATGGCGGTAGAAAATCAGGTTCCACCCCGTCCCTTGCGGCGGCGGTCCCAAAATCCCACCCTGACAGCGGAGTTAACCCAAACTGCTTTTACTAATCTAGTCAAAAAGCACCAAGCCATAGGACAGGCTAATTTGCTTCAAACTTTGCTATACCGTAGTAACCAGACCGATCGCCCCAAGGCATGGGGACTGTGGCAGTCATCACTAGGATTAACAGGGGTGCTCACCCAGTTACCCAGTGAAAATCTCACCGCCCCTTTATGGGTTTATCCTGCCCTAGAGACAGTTTGTGACTGGTCGCCTATCTCAATCCAACCCCCAGCGGTTAGCACATCCGTAAGTCTAACTACTACTCTCACTGCTGCTGCTACGAATAATTCCTCACAGCCGGATTTGGAGCGCCAAAAATGCCAGCAGAAGCTCCGTCAAGAATTACAACAACTGTTAAAAGTTGCCGCTAAAGGAAATAATTTTGTAGCTAATACTGGGGTGGGCGTACATCTGGTAAAAAACTCACTTCAACCCACAGCGGTTTGTCCAGTGATTCGAGTTACTGGTGATAGCTCACTGGATTTTTTGGAGCAACTATCCGCACCAGTGACATCACAGTCACCACAGAAGAATTTTCCTCCTTGTGTGGTGGTCCATCAATTAGCCCCATCTCCCACTATGCTAGTGGTTCCCAATGGTAAGCCTTAGCCATTTCCTGAAACATCGTTGATCTTTGTTTATCTTTCATAAAAAAAGCAACCACAGAAATAACATTCTGTGATTGCTTTTATGATTGATTTTGAAAATTTGATTCTCAAATATTCTCAAATTCGGTTAGACCTGACGATTAAGACCATCAGAAAAGTAGGCATCAAAAATCAAACTACTTTCCTGACTTCTCAATCAATCAGATTGATAATGAATTAACCCAATACCTTGCGGGCATTAGCAACTACATTTTCTACGGTGAAGCCGAACTTCTCGTAACACACAGGACCAGGAGCCGAAGCACCAAAATGATCGATGGTTACGGCAGCACCTTCTAAACCAATGTACTTGTGCCAGCCAAAGCTAGATTGAGCTTCCACTGCCACGCGCTTCTTCACGCTGCTGGGCAATACGGATTCCTTGTACTCGGCAGACTGTTGTTCAAACAGTTCCCAAGAAGGCATCGAAACCACACGCACTGCCTTACCTTCAGCGGCTAAAATCTCAGCGGCTTTAACTGCCAATTCCAATTCGGAACCAGTAGCCAAAATCAACAACTCAGGATTAGGCGCATCTACTACGGTATAAGCCCCATGCTTTGCTCCTTCAACGGAAGTACCAGGCAGGTTCTTCACGTTTTGGCGAGTGAAACACATCACGCTAGGACGCTTCCGGCTTTTAATGGCAACTTCGTAAGCAGCGGCAACTTCATTAGCATCTGCTGGGCGTTGGACATAGATATTAGGAATCGAACGCAACGCGGCTAAGGCTTCAATGGGTTGGTGGGTCGGACCATCTTCACCCAACATGATCGAGTCGTGGGTCATGATGTAAATCGCGCCCACTTCCGACAATGCCGACAAGCGGATGGCTGCCTTCATGTAATCAGCAAACACCAAGAAGGTCGCACCGTAGGGAATCGTACCGCCGTGTAATGCCATGCCGTTCATGATCGCACCCATGCCATGCTCCCGGACACCAAACCGGAAGTTACGTCCATGATAGGAACCTGGTTGGAAATCAGGCAGACCCTTCACATAGGTCATGTTGGAGTGTGCCAAGTCAGCGGAACCACCCAAAAATTCAGGTAGTACAGGGGACAAAGCATTCAACGCCGCTTCAGAGAGCAAACGGGTAGAAGTTTGTAACTTGGTGATGGGTTCGAGGGCTTTTTCCCAACCTTCAGGCAATTCACCACTCATAATCCGCTTGAATTCCGCAGCTTCGGCTGGGTATTCTGCTTCATAGGCGGCAAACCGTGCATTCCAGTCAGCTTCAGCCTTAGCGCCCTTGTCAATGGCTTGACGGAACCGACCTAATACATCATCGGGAATTTCAAAAGGTGCATATTCCCAACCCAATTGGGCGCGGGTTGCTGCCATTTCGTCGCCACCCAAAGGAGCGCCGTGGACCCCAGCCGTACCGCCTTTTTTGGGTGAACCGTAGCCGATGGTGGTGGTAACAATCACCAAGCTAGGCTTGTCGGTAACGGACTTAGCTTCAGCAATGGCTTTGGCAATGGCATCAAGGTCAGTATTACCATCATCAACCTTGGTGACGTGCCAACCATAGGCTTCATAACGCTTGCCCACATCTTCGGTGAAAGCCAAGTCAGTGCTGCCATCGATAGAAATGCTGTTGCTATCGTAGAGCATGATCAGCTTGCCGAGCTTGAGGTGACCACCCAAGGAAGCTGCTTCAGAAGCAATACCTTCCATGTTGCAACCATCGCCCAAAATGACGTAGGTGTAGTGATCGACAATATTATGACCAGGCTTGTTAAACCGAGCGGCTAAATGAGCTTCAGCAATCGCCAAACCGACGGCATTACCGACACCTTGACCCAGAGGACCAGTGGTGACTTCTACGCCAGGGGTTTCAAAATTTTCGGGGTGACCAGGGGTCTTACTGCCCCATTGACGGAATTGCTTGATTTCATCCATCGGTACGCTGTCGTAGCCAGTCAAGTGCAGCAAAGAGTACTGCAACATACAGCCATGACCAGCGGACAAGACAAAGCGATCCCGATCAGCCCAGTAAGGATTTTTGGGGTTGAATTTCAAAAACTGGTCAAATAACACGAATGCCATAGGTGCAGCACCCATCGGCAAACCGGGGTGACCAGATTTGGCTTTCTCTACAGCATCGGCTGAAAGAAAACGAATCGCGTTGACGCAAAGTTGTTCAAGATTGGTTTTGGTGGGTGCGGCTACCATAAAGTTACGAAAGATACAAAATATGACGAGTTTTTGTCCCTAACCATACATTCTCTCCGATGGTTGCACCGAAATCACATCTATTTTGAGAATTTCTTGGTCAAGATTTGGTCAAGATCTGGAGAAACGAGTTTGAGGCGGGGTAATTAGAGGCTAATTACGATAACTTGATGGTTGATTTAATCCTGATTTTGGCGCTAATTAGTCAAAATTAACTCTAAAATCGCCGTTCTAGAGATATTGCATCACTGTTGATCATCAGATGCTATGTAGCGAGTGATGGGGGACGCTTGCGCCATAGGGATCGAAATTTTTAGGCTTCCTTGAGTGTTATTGAGAGATCGGCAATCACAAAAAATCTCGCCTATGCTAAGCAAGAATGGTGCACACCACCGCACCAACCCCTAAACCTGAAACGATAAATCTATGATGACTTGGCAAGCTATAGCCTCTTTAGCTGTGTTTGGCGGTGTGATTTTTTTCCTGACTACTGAGTGGATTCACTTCACGGTTGCTTCGATGTTAGGTGCTTTATTGCTGATTGCCCTGAATGTAATCACAGTCAATGAAGCTTTTAGTTACATCGGTAATAGCCATGTAACTTTGGCGCTATTTTTTGGCGTGATGGTTATGGTACGAGCTTTTGAACCCACCAAAATTTTTGAATATTTGGGGACACAGATCGTTATCTGGGCGAAGGGACGGGGTGATCGCCTGTTATTGGCAATTGTCGGGATTGTGACCCCGATTTGTGCGGTTTTACCCAATGCCACAACGGTGATGCTTTTGGCTCCTTTAATTCCCCCCATTGCTGAGGAGGTGGGGGTGGATTTTGTACCGCTACTGATTTTGATGGTATTTGTGGCGAACAGTGCTGGATTACTGACGATCATCGGTGATCCGGCGACGTTCATTGTGGGTAGTTCGATTAACTTAAGTTTTACGGATTATTTACTACGCCTCAGTTTTGGCGGAGTGGTGGCAATTTTGGTGATTGTCGCCATGTTACCGATTTTATTTCGGCATATCTGGCGCAAAAAACTCCAGGATTTGGAGCGGTTGCCCCATGTCAAGATCCAACACCCTAAAGTTTTGTTATGGGGAGGGGGAATTGCCGCAGTAGTTTTAATCTTTTTCATTGTGGGGGAAATGCTACCTGTGCCAGTGTCACCCGCAACTGTGGCTCTACTGGGAGCGACTTTAATCATGCTGATTACCCACCACAGTAAAACTGAGTCCGTAAGCCATATTTTGCGGGATGTGGACTGGAGTACGCTGCTGTTTTTTATGTCGATTTTTGTCTTGATTGGCAGTCTCGAAAAAACCGGCGTAATTAGTTCTTTGTCAGGGGTTTTAGCGATAGTTTTAGGGAAAAATATTGCCCTTGGTGCAATTACACTGGTGTTTTTCGTAGGGGCGATCTCTGCCCTAGTGCCCAATATTCCCTTGGTAATTGCAATGGTGCCTTTACTTAAACAATATGTGGTAAATGTGGGCTTAGCTAATCCTGAAGTTTTAGAAAAAGGTTTTACAGGACAGTTTCCGCCAGCGGTATTGCCGTTGTTTTACGCCATGATGTTTGGGGCAACCTTGGGCGGTAATGGTACGGTGGTGGGGGCTTCGTCAAATATTGTGGCTGCTGGTATTGCCGAACAGCACGGTAAGCGGATTAGTTTTAGAAGGTATCTCCTCTATGGTGTGCCAATGACGGTTTTACAACTGACCGCTGCGGCTGTGTTTATCACATTGCGTTTTTTACTTTAGGATTGCATTGAGAATTGCGTTGGGGATTGTGCTAGTTTTTACTGAATTTTGACTGATCTTTTGCCAGGGATTGGTACCAAGCAAAGCTACTAGCATTGATCCCCGATGAGTTCACTTGTTTGTATGGTGGGCATCTCAAGCTCTCCACAAAATCTCCACAAAAATAGTTATGTCAGTAGTTATGCCAGATTACGGGTAAAGTTGCGTGTAAAGTAGTCCTATGGATGTTGTACTGGATTTAACACCCTGTCAGTTAGGCTTGTGGCATTTTGGTTATCGAGATACTGGCAAGATTTGGGGCAGCATCCATCACAAATTGCATCACAAATTGCGCTAACACAGGATCTCCACAGATTTAACCTGTTCCTACCAAAGTTTGTGCGATTTTTAGTGCCATTTTGCCCTTTTTTATCCCTTTATAACAAAACATCACTATGATGCCGACAATCACCACTGACCAAATTGATCGCATTGTTGGAAACCAGCACCAAGACCCATTTGCGGTGTTGGGTCCCCACGAAATTGACCATGATGGCCAAAAAGCTTGGGTGATTCGTGCCTATCAACCTGAAGCCAGCGCTGTAACGGTGGTTAATCCTGATACGCGCCAAGAATATCCCATGCAGTCGGTGCATCATAGCCATTTCTTTGAGGTGATCATCACTGGCTCGGCACACTTGTTTAGCTATCAGTTGAAAATTAACCAAGGTGGCCATGAGCGGATGATCTATGATCCCTACTGTTTCCGCTCGCCTCTGATCACCGACTTTGATCGCCACTTGTTTGCGGAAGGTAATCACTATCAAATTTACGAAAAGATGGGGGCACACCCCACCACGATTAACGATGTAGCTGGGGTATATTTTGCGGTTTGGGCCCCCAATGCCCGCAATGTCTCGGTATTAGGTGACTTTAATAGTTGGGATGGTCGTCACCACCAAATGCGCCGTGGTGAGACTGGTATTTGGGAATTGTTTATCCCTGAGGTCACCGTAGGGACTAAGTATAAGTACGAAGTTAAAAGCCCCGACGGTCACATTTACGAAAAGTCTGATCCCTATGGGTTTTATCAAGAAGTCAGACCCCAGACCGCTTCGATTGTGGCGGATCTGACTAAATACCAGTGGCAAGATAATGCTTGGATGGAAAAGCGCCGCACCAGTGATCCCCTGACTCAGCCGGTTTCGGTGTATGAGGTGCATTTGGGATCATGGATGCATGGGGCAATGGATCAGCCGCCCTCCGATGGTTATCAGATGGTAGCTGCGGCAGATCTCAAGCCTGGGGCAAGATTTCTGACCTATCGCGAACTAGCGGACAAGTTGGTTCCCTATGTGCGGGACTTGGGCTATACCCACATTGAAGTCATGCCCATTGCCGAGCATCCCTTTGATGGTTCTTGGGGTTATCAGGTGACGGGATATTTTGCAGGAACATCGCGGTATGGTTCCCCCGATGACTTGATGTACTTCATTGATCAGTGTCACCAAAATGACATTGGTGTGATTGTGGACTGGGTTCCGGCGCATTTTCCGAAAGATGGTCATGGCTTGTCATTTTTTGATGGCACCTTCTTGTATGAACACGCTGATACTCGCCTCGGTGAGCATAAGGAATGGGGCACAAAAATCTTCAACTACAGCCGCAATGAAGTCCGGAACTTCCTGATTGCCAATGCGTTGTTCTGGTTCGATAAGTATCACATTGACGGGATTCGGGTGGATGCAGTGGCTTCCATGCTTTATCTTGACTACAATCGCGAACCTGGTCAATGGTTACCCAATCAATACGGCGGTCGGGAGAATATTGGCGCAATTGAGTTATTCCGTCATTTACACAGCGTTTTGTTTAGCTACTATCCAGGGGTGCTGTCCATCGCGGAAGAGTCCACTTCTTGGCCGATGATCACTTGGCCTACCTATGCGGGCGGTTTGGGCTTCAATTTGAAGTGGAACATGGGCTGGATGCACGATATGCTCGACTACTTCAAGCTAGATCCTTGGTTCCGCCAGTTCAATCACAATAATGTGACGTTCAGCATTTGGTATGCCTTCAGTGAGAACTTTATGCTGGCGCTGTCCCATGATGAAGTGGTGCACGGCAAATCACCCATGATTGGCAAGATGCCCGGCGATGAGTGGCAGAAGTTTGCGAACCTGCGTTGTTTGTATGGCTATATGTTTACCCATCCGGGCAAAAAGACCATGTTTATGGGCATGGAAATTGGACAATGGAGCGAGTGGAATGTTTGGGGTGATTTGGAATGGCATTTGCTGAACTTCCCACCCCATAGGAATCTGCAACGGTTTATTGCGGATCTCAATGGGATGTTACGGGCTGAGCCGGCGCTGTATACCCAAGACTTTAGCGAATCTGGGTTCCAGTGGATCGAGTGCAATGATAATCGGAATTCCGTAATTTCCTTTATCCGACGTGGCAAAGACGGCGAAACTGCGGTAATTGTCTGTAACTTCACCCCAGTACCTCATGGTAACTTCCGCATTGGCGTTCCTGAACATGGTTATTATCGCGAAGTGATGAATAGCGATGCGGTGAACTATGGCGGTAGTGGCATGGGCAATATGGGCGGACGCTGGTCTGATCAATGGGGAACCCATCAACAGCCCTATTCAATGGATGTGTGTGTGCCACCGTTGGCAGTGGTGGTATTCCGCTATGAGCCGGAGTTTGCTGTAGTTGCTGATGTAACAACATAAGTCTAATTATTCAATTAGTGATTTAATTAGATTTAATTAGATTTAATTAGATTTAATTCTCCGATTACCAACAAGGGACTTGATACTATTTTTGAGTCCCTTGTGATTAGTAAATCTGATCAGTAAATCTGAGTATCTAGATTCAACAATTACTTGATCTAACCAATCAATACAACTACTCGATCACTATTCGACTATTTCTGAAGAGATTCCCAAAAGATTATGCAATTATCACCCCAAGAAAAAGATAAGCTGCTGATTTTTACGGCGGCATTGTTGGCAGAACGGCGCAAAAATAAGGGCTTAAAACTCAATTATCCTGAAGCAGTGGCGTTTATTACAGCGGCAATTTTGGAAGGAGCTAGAGAAGGGTGCACCGTAGCTGAATTAATGACCTACGGCACGACTCTTCTCAGTTCAGACGATGTGATGGAAGGTATAGCCAGTATGATTCCTGAAGTTCAAGTAGAAGCAACTTTTCCCGATGGCACGAAGTTAGTGACGGTTCACCAACCGATTCGCTAGATGGCTCCTTCTGATTGGATCTGCCTAAGTAGATCTTTCGATGAGTTTTTCCACCGCCATTTTTTGCATGGGAATCAGGGACTGAAACAGGGCTTTGGTAGCAGGGGAAACTGATTGACCAAAACGCTTAGCCTGCGCCATTTCCCTGGCGATTTGTTGTAACTGTTCCGCACTGGCGATCCGTTGACCCATAGGATTAGTCCTGAGTATTGCAAGTTTTGAATAGGTTGCCCTGCTAATGTGCCGTGATCTTACAAGAAAATTCACGGTTGAATTGTGAGAGAAAAACTTTTTATGAGGTTGATACTTCCGTAAAGAAGCAACTCCGCGCTCCGGTATGGCAAGCAATTCCGCCGACTTGTTCAATTTTAATCAGTAAAGTATCCCGATCGCAGTCATAAAAGAACTGCTTGACCTTCTGGATATGTCCGGAGGTTGCGCCTTTGTGCCATAGTTCTTGGCGGGAGCGACTCCAATAATGGGCTTCCCCTGTGGTGAGGGTGAGTTTAATTGATTCGCGATTCATCCATGCCATCATCAATACTGCGCCGTCGGTGGCATCTTGGGCAATGGCTGCAATTAAGCCGTTTTGATCGAATTTGAGGGTGTCAATCCAGTCGAGATTAGAGGTTGTTCCATTCATGATGTAATTAATAGATGTTTACTAAATTTTATTAATTTCATTATTTAATAATAGCTGGATTCTGTAGAGTATGTTAGCGTGACGTGATACACCTTATCTAATGTTCACGATTTGTGCGTTACGGTGATGCTAAAACATCCTGTGTTTGTTATTAGGCTAGTGCAATTACCATGGTTACGTCGCCTATGAAGCATCTCCAGTAGCAACTCCCCTTAAGGGTAGTAGAGGAAGCTTATATCTTGAGAAGATAATCCCTGTACTTGAATCGTAACAGTTGTTCGGAATCCTACTGGGAATCAATCTCCCTTCAAGCACTTGAACGATTGTTGCTTCAATAGGGAATTTACCTATTGAAAAACCGTTGAATTATTAAATGCGGAGAAAGCGATGAACGCTAGAAAAGAACACCATACTTTTGAGTCAAGCCTGGTAAAACCTCTGCATCAGTTAGAGACGATTAATAAGTTCTCCAAATATAGTTGGTTTGGTATTTTATCAGTTGCCGCTTGCGTGGCAAGTTTTTTTCTTCCAGTCTCCGCACTTGCAGTCCCTGTGATGACTCGCTTTAATCCGAAGGAACACGGCTTTAAATTCAAAAATAACTTCAAAAATGTTTTTATTAGTGAACTTAACTGGACAACCAGTGGACTATGCGGTGGGATGGCATATTCTGCCCTTGATTATTTTAATAATAGAACACGAATTCCGCACCAAGACTTCATGCCTGCCGAAGGGACAACACTTCAAAGCTATATCTATAATCGTCAGGTGAACTCTATTGAGGGCAACCTTGATAAGTGGGCAGAATATGGGTTTAATCCTGGTGGTGCAAGGAACCGTGAGTTCTTTAGTTGGGGACTACAGTTTGGTAATGGACGATTAGGGGAACTGCGCCAACGAATCGATCAAGGGCAACCAGTACCACTCGGGTTACAATCTTGTGGTAGTGATTGCGGTTGCCCTGGTGGTTGTCCTGGTAGCCACCAAGTTCTGGCAATTGGGTATGATTTAGGTCGCTACAAAGGAAATCTCAATGCTAATTCTGAAGATGTTTCAATCTTCGTTTATGACCCCAATTACCCGAATCAGATACTAACTCTGAAACCGAACGTTGCAGGTGCCATGTATGGCTACGCAGAAACTTTACAAAAGAATGGAAAGCCATATCAACCACGCTGGCGTGCTTACTTTGTCGATACAAAATACTCGCGTGCTACACCACCAGTTATCGCTGATCGCCCAAATGAGTTGATTGTCAAGTTTGTCACAGGTGGTGATGACCTGCGCGGAGGGAATGATAATGTCCATCTTTCAATTCTGCTCCGCACAGGTAGGTCAATTCGGTTCGAGAATATCAACGAGCGTAAACGTTGGATTGATAATTCCAGTCAGACGGTATCACGATCTCTCCCTGCAACTCTTAGAATAGAAGATGTTATCGGTATTAGACTAGAAACAACTTTTAGAGGTGGTATTGGGGGCGACAACTGGAATCTGAATGGTATACAGGTCAGAGTGCGAATGAGTGGTGAGGATCGAACGCTACTCATTCGAGAAGGAAAGCCATTGTTTCGATTTACTGGCGATCAACGTGTTCGTGAGTTTCGTTTCACTTCTGAGTAAGGTGGAGAGTGACGACTGATGCCTGAGACTTCGATGGAAGAGCAAGAGGTTATCTGCTGCGGGTGATGGGCAATGTTAGCTGGTTTTGGTTTACTCTATGAGGGGCATTGACCCATGATTCAAATCACACTTGGTGGTACTTTAGTTGTGCTTACTATTGATGGGCTAAGTGATTGATTATTTATACTTTCTCCCAAGAAAGTCGCCAATTTGGGTATGAAATGTAACGCAACTGAACCTTATTGGCTGAAATTATAAAGGTGCTATGATCAGAATTAAATAGTACTACGCAAGCTTTAGTATACCACTTAGCGAACTCCTATCAACGGTTGTTAGTCAACCTCTATCTGGCAACACTTCTGAGTTAATAGCATCATAGGTTACCGTGTCTCATTCGCCCCATTCCGAAACGATTCTGTTTGATCCTGTTACCCCAGACAGCGATGCCCTTAAAGTAATTTACGCCTTTCCTAATACCTACACCGTGGGAATTACCAGTTTAGGGTATCAGGTGGTCTGGGCAAATCTGGCAACCTCTGGTTATGTGGATGTCCGCCGCTGGTTTACGGACTATCACGAACCTTTACCCCATCAAGCAGATTTAATTGGTTTTTCCTTTGCTTGGGAATTAGATTATGGAAATCTCTTAGCGGCTCTAGCACAATTTGGCTTACCCCGTGCCGCTGCGGATCGCACTGATACACAACCCCTAGTATTTGGTGGCGGTCCAGTGTTGACGGCAAATCCTGAACCTTACGCCGCTTGGTTTGATGTGATTCTCTTGGGGGATGGGGAAAATTTATTAAGGGAATTTATGAGCGATTGCCAGCGATGGCGGGACTTACCACGACGGGAGAAACTCTATCACCTTGCCCAAGTGCCTGGGGTCTATGTACCGAGCCTGTATGCTGTCACCTATGACGCACCAGACGCACCAATCACCGCCATTACCCCCATAGAAGCCGCTGGACTGCCCACCCCACCAACCACGATTCATAAACAAACCTATCAAGGTAATACCCTTTCGGTTTCAACGGTAGTAACTCCCGAAGCCGCTTGGGAAAATATTTTCATGGTGGAAGTGGTGCGCAGTTGTCCGGAAATGTGTCGGTTCTGTTTAGCAAGTTATTTAACTTTGCCCTTCCGTACTGCCAGCATAGAAGATGGTTTGATTCCTGCCATTGAGCGGGGTCTAGCGGTAACTAATCGCCTTGGTTTGTTAGGGGCATCCATTACCCAACATCCCGAATTTGATACTTTGTTGGACTACATTGACCAACCACAATTTGACCAAGTACGCCTTAGTTTGGCTTCGGTGCGGACTAATACTTTATCGGTGCGTTTGGCAGAAGTGCTGTCGCGACATGATAGCCGTTCCGTTACGGTGGCGGTGGAAAGTGGTTCTGAACGGTTGCGCCAAGTAATCAACAAAAAATTACACAATGATGAGATTCAGCAAGCCGCAGCCAATGCCCAAGCAGGGGGACTAAGTGCCCTCAAACTCTATGGCATGGTGGGTGTCCCTTCAGAAAATGATGCAGATCTCGAAGCGACCATAGAAATGCTGTATCAATTGCGGCGCACTGCCCCAAAATTACGGCTGACGTTTGGCTGTAGTACGTTTGTGCCCAAAGCCCATACCCCCTGGCAATGGCAAGGCGTTGATACCACCGCTGATAAAAAATTAGCGAAACTCCGGAAACATCTCGCTCAGAAAGGGATTGATTTCCGTCCTGAAAGTTATAAGGATTCTCTATTACAGGCAATGTTATCTAGGGGCGATCGCCGTCTGACCCAGATTTTAGAGCTGGCTTATAGTTACAGTGACACACCGGTTCCCAGTGATGGCATGTACAAGCGAGCTTTTAAGGAACTGCGGGGCAAATTGCCGCCATTGGCTTGGTATGTCCATGAAAACTGGTCTTTGGATACTGTTTTACCCTGGCATCATTTACGCAGTGCCATTAATCCTGAGATCCTGCAAAAACATCAGATGATGTCTTTGGGGAAAGTGCCAGAGTTAAAAAATTAAGAACTGTATCGTGATTAGCCTTAAACCTCAAAGGAACTAATAATTACCATAACGTCGATCAAAGAGATTCTAAGGAATTGCCCCAAATTTTGCAATTTTAAAACTAACTTTTAAAACTAACTTTTAAGATAGATTTTGAAAATGGATTAGGAGTGTCATTGTCAGACAAGATGTCTGACCTACGAGCGATAAAGAAATGTGGAATGGACATCTTGTCCGTTATTCTATCTCCTTTGTTGTGCCATCCTTAACTGAAATAACTATATAACTAACAATCGCAACAAGTTCAAAATAGTTTCACAGCAAGTTCATAGCAAGTTCAAAATTAGTTGAAATACATGGCAGAAAATAATTAACTAATCAAACCAAAAACGGAGCAACACCATGAAATCCCATAAGTTACTGTGGTTGATTTGGCTGGGTACGGCAACTTTTTTCACAATTCTATCCTTGCAATTAAACTCAGGTTTGCCGCAGCGAGTAGCTACCCATTTCGGAGCCAATGGTTTACCTAATGGTTGGATGCCCCGTGATGTTTATCTCAACTTTACGCTGTTGTTTGGCATGGGAACTTCTCTGTTTCTAATGGGTACTTTTTATATCATTCGGTTCATTCCGCCCCAATTTTTGAATGTGCCCCATCATGAATACTGGCGATCGCCCGAACATTTCCCAGAGGCTTGTGATTATTTGTGGCGTTGGGGGATGGGCTGTGCCATTGCCGAATTAATTTGGTTTGCGGTGATTAATGTATTTATTGTGCAAGCAAATCGGGCTAATCCAGTGGTATTACATGAAATGCCATTAATGGCGATCACGGGGATTTTCCTGTTAGTAATTGGGATCTCAGTGGTTGATCTCACCCGCTTTTTTAATAAAATCAAACCATAGCTGATTGCCAAAACTGATTAGTAACTGAGTAACGATGCTTCAGCCTAAGCTTTGACTATCGCACCAGAATTAACTATAATTAAGCCCAAGGATTTTACTGGAGTAATTATCTAAAGTAACCATCCAGAGGCATCCAGAGTAATTATCCAGGGACATTGCAACAGCTAAAACTTGAACTTTAGAATCGCTCTAAAATCTGCTCAAATTTTACTGCTGTAGTTTGATAGAGGTTTGGTTAAAGGGTTTCTTAAATAGTTTCTAAGGGGACTTTCAAAAGATCTTCCAAAAGCTCTTTTAAAAGATCTTTTGAGGGCTTGTGAGAGCCTATGGATTCATCGGCATGGATTTAGCCCGATGGATCGGGTTTGTTTTGGGGAATGAGTTAGCAGTAACTAAATACAACTGAATATAACTAAACAAATATCTCTGATGTTCATCACTTTTGCTTAGACCCAATCTATGTTAGCTAAGATAGGCTAAGACGGGAAGCTAATGGCTATTGCCACAGACAAACCCTCAAGATCAACCCCAAAAATACCCTCAGAGTCCATATCACTGTTTAGTAGCCTCGATTTGCCATCCCACAATCTATGCCACATAACCTTGTTTGTAACCCTAACCTGACACCATTTGACCAGTGCAGAGACTAGTGCAGCTTGGTTAGTTCGGACTTATTTTACCTATAATTTGTGAGCTTTCAGTTTTGTGAGTTTTCACCCATCATCTTCATCTAGTCTATGGCTAGAGACTACCCCCCATGTCTTGATGCAGACTAAAAGTGGGATGCATCCGTTTGCATTGATTAACAGCACCTCTTGGACCTTTGGGCGTAGTAGTGATAACGATGTCCAGCTAGAAGATCGCTGTGCCTCCCGCAATCACGCCATGATTCAAATGTTAGGCAAAGGTAATTATTATCTGATTGACTTGGGAAGCCGTAATGGTTCGTTTGTGAATGGGCGACGGGTCACAACCCCCGTGAACCTCAGAAATGCGGACAGTATTACTTTAGGTGACAGTAATATGGTGTTTCATTGCCCAGACCTAACCAAGGCAATCAGCCAGGGGGATACCGCAGGGGAAAGCAACGGCGAGGATAATGAAGATAATACAGACACTGACACGGTGATGCTCCATCGGCGGCGCTTAATTACCGTCGTGGTTCTAGATATTCGGAATTTTACCAAGCTCACCCAAATGCTCGATGAACAAATTTTATCGGAACTAATTGGAACTTGGTTTGCCAAGGCGGGGCAGATTATCACTAAACATGGTAGTTGGGTGGACAAATATATCGGTGATGCGGTGATGGCGGTATGGATTCACAACACCGATCCCAAAGTAGATAAAATCTCTAGCCAAGAAATGCTCCGCGCTTATCGGGCACTGTACGAAATTTATCAAATTAGTAACGAATTAAATCAACAGTTTCAGTTACCTTTTCCGCTGCGGGTGGGGGCGGGGATGAATACTGGTTTTGCGATGGTGGGGCAAATGGGAACCAGTCAACACCCTGACTATACGGCTTTGGGGGATACGGTTAATGCAGCTTTTCGGTTAGAGTCTGCCACCAAAGAAATCGGTGCTGATGTTGCCATTGGCGAACAAACCTATGGGCAAACTCCCTATGCAGCGGTACTTTTACCATTTAAGCAATATCAGGTTAAACTCAAGGGCTACGATGCACCGACGGTCACCTATGCCGGAACCTTTGAAGCAATGGCGAAATTTCTGCAAAAGTTGCGCAATATGTCTTAATCCTTACCATTTCAAATCCGCTGGCAGCATAAAACCATAATTTGAAATGAAGTTAATTTACAATCAAATAATTTAGGATCAAACAATGTGAATCTGCATCGGGTTTTAGTGATTTATCGGGCGGGAAGTGCCGTGAGTGCCGACTGGTCCCATCGTTGTGCCACTACATTACGTCATCTAGGGGCAGAAGTTCTCACCGGAGCCACAGGAGCCTATGACAATCCCTATCCGGCGATGCTCTCCCATTGGCACCAACAGAAAATTGATTTAGCCTTGATTTTAGGGGGGGATGGTTCCACCTTAGGGGCTGCCCGCTATCTCGCCCCCTACAATATCCCGATTTTAGCGATTAACACCGGCGGACATTTAGGTTTTTTGACCCACAGTGCCGATGCCTATAGTGATATTCCCTTAATTTGGGAACGGCTCCAGGGGGATCGCTTTGCCATTGAGAAACGAATGATGTTGCAAGCACAGGTAATTGATACGGGTTTATCACCCCAGCGCCGCGAAACTAGCCCTAATCATCATGGGGAACCTTTTCTCTGTCTGAATGAAATGTGTGTTAAGCCTGCTTCTTTGGATCGAATGGTTTCCGTTACCCTAGAAGTAGAAATTGATGGAGAAGTGGTGGATCAATATCATGGTGATGGTTTATTAGTTTCTACGCCGACGGGTTCCACTTCCTATACTATTGCTGCCAATGGTCCGATGTTACATCCCGGGATGTTGGCAATGGTAATTACGCCCATTTGTCCATTGAGTCTGTCCAGTCGTCCCATTGTGATTCCCCCAAAGCTCACGGTGAATATCTGGCCCCTCCTAGAAAATGATGATTCAATTAAGGTCTGGACCGATGGCGTTTTAGCCACATCTTTACTCATCGGACAAAAGCTGGAAATTTCTATGGCAGATTGTGAAGCCCAATTTGTGATTTTGAATGAGAACTATTCCTACTATCGCACTCTGCGGGAAAAACTCTTCTGGTCCGGCACGAGAATCCGGCATCCGAATCCCTATCGTTAAAGCCATATCTTGATTGCTTAGATCCAGACAATCACCCTGGGTTTACCATGCCCAAAACTGTTGATCAAGTTCGTCATAAAGCTCCAGATAAACACTTTACCCGTCCCCTAACTGCGTATGATATGGGTAAGTATTTATTCTCTGTCACGATTTTTTAACGTTTAGATTATGCTATCAGCCTACCGCGAACACGTCGCCGAGCGTGCCCAGCAAGGGATTCCACCATTGCCCATCAATGCTGCCCAAGCCGCCGATCTGTGTACCCTGTTGCAAAACCCTCCTGCCGGTGAGGAAGAATTTTTGCTGAGTTTATTGCGGGATCGGATTCCGCCAGGGGTCGATCAGGCTGCCTATGTCAAAGCAGGTTTTTTGACCGCAATTGCAAAAGGGGAAACCACTTCGCCTTTGGTTAGCCCTGCCTATGCTGTGGAACTCCTCGGAACGATGGTAGGCGGCTATAACGTCCAAACTTTAGTGGATTTGCTGAGTGATGAAACCTTGGCTCCTTTGGCAACTGAGGCATTAAAGAAGACCACCCTCGTATTTGATGCGTTCAATCAAGTTCTCGATCTGCAAAAGGCTGGTAATACCTATGCTCAAACCGTAATTGATTCTTGGGCAGCGGCAGAATGGTTTACGAATCGTCCTCCCTTACCGGAAACCATTACCCTGACCGTCTTTAAAGTGGCGGGAGAAATCAATACCGACGATTTATCCCCAGCGCAACAGGCTTCCACTCGCCCTGACATTCCCCTCCATGCTTTGTCCATGTTGGAAACCCGCAGCCCTGGAGCCATTGCCCAAATCACTGCTCTCAAAGCCCAAGGGCATCCCGTCGCATTCGTGGGGGATGTAGTAGGTACTGGTTCCTCTCGTAAATCCGCCACTAATTCCCTTTTATGGCATATCGGCGATGATATTCCCTTTATTCCCAATAAGCGTTCCGGTGGCGTAGTAATCGGTGGTTCTATTGCGCCGATTTTCTTTAATACCTGCGAAGATGCGGGCGCTCTGCCGATTCAATGCGATGTCAGTCAATTAGAAACTGGCATGATCATTACCATCAATACGGTTACGGGCACAATTACCGATGCATCAGGCGCAACCCTCGCTACATTCACCATTTCCCCCGATGTCCTAGCTGATGAAGTTCGCGCCGGAGGACGGATTCCTTTAACCATCGGTCGTGGTTTAACCGATAAAACTCGGTATGCTTTGGGCTTACCCATGAGCGAGATTTTCACCCGTCCTACGCCGCCCCCAGAAAGCAATAAGGGTTATACCCTAGCCCAAAAGATGGTGGGTAAAGCCTGCGGTTTAACTGGAGTTCGTCCAGGGGCTTATTGCGAACCAATCATGACGACGGTGGGTTCCCAAGATACCACAGGTCCCATGACTCGCGACGAGCTAAAAGAATTAGCCTGTTTAGGTTTCAGCGCTGACCTAGTGATGCAGAGCTTTTGTCACACTGCCGCTTATCCCAAACCTGCTGACATTCGCACCCATAAAGACTTGCCGGACTTCTTTGCAACGCGGGGCGGTGTGGCTCTACGTCCAGGGGATGGCATTATTCACTCATGGCTGAATCGGTTGCTCCTGCCGGATACTGTAGGCACCGGTGGCGATTCCCATACACGGTTCCCCTTAGGCATTTCGTTCCCAGCGGGTTCCGGTTTGGTGGCGTTTGCTGCTGCCATTGGTGTGATGCCTCTAAATATGCCGGAGTCAGTTCTAGTGCGGTTTACGGGGGAATTACAGCCAGGGGTGACATTGCGGGATTTAGTGAATGCGATTCCCTATGTCGCCATGCAGCAAGGTTTACTGACCGCCGAAAAGAAGAATAAAAAGAATATCTTCGCTGGGCGGATTATGGAAATCGAAGGTTTGCCGGATCTCAAATTAGAGCAGGCTTTTGAATTGACCGATGCCACCGCTGAGCGTTCCTGTGCGGGTTGCACGATTCAATTGAGCATCGACACTGTGGCGGAATATCTCCGTTCCAATGTGGCGTTGATGAAGAATATGATCGCTCGCGGTTATCAAGATGCCCGGACTTTGGCACGGCGGATCAGTCAAATGGAAGCATGGCTAGCGAATCCTTCCCTGATGACCGCTGACAGTGATGCCGAATATGCCGCTGTAATTGAAATCAATCTGAATGAAATTACAGAACCCATTGTTGCTGCGCCTAATGACCCCGACAAGGTAATGACTTTATCGGAAGTCCATGCCCAAGCCGCTGCGGGTAATGCCGATGTACCAGTGCAAATCGATGAGGTCTTCATCGGTTCTTGTATGACGAATATCGGA
This sequence comes from Pseudanabaenaceae cyanobacterium, assembly GCA_044358815.1. Taxonomy (GTDB): domain Bacteria; phylum Cyanobacteriota; class Cyanobacteriia; order Pseudanabaenales; family Pseudanabaenaceae; genus JBAXSK01. Next base: position 18,421 of record JBIKNH010000027.1, read on the forward strand.
CATTATCGGGTTGCTGCGAAGGTTTTGGAAGGAGAAGGAGCCGCTAAAGCCACTCTATGGGTTGCACCGCCCACCCGCATGGATGAGCATTACCTCAAACAGGAAGGATATTACGGCTTATTCGGTGCGGCAGGAGCGCGGTTAGAAGTGCCAGGCTGTTCTCTTTGTATGGGTAATCAAGCTCGTGTCAAAGATGGTGCGACAGTGTTCTCTACTTCCACCCGTAACTTCAACAACCGCATGGGCAAAGATGCGCGGGTCTACCTTGGCTCAGCGGAATTAGCCGCAGTGTGCGCTCTATTGGGACGGATTCCCAGTGTGAGCGAATACCAAGCAATTGTAGCGAAGAAGATCGATCCTTTAGCCGGAGACCTCTATCGGTATCTCAACTTCAATGAGATTTCTGGTTTTGATGACGAAGGGCGGGTGATTTCTGCTGCCCAAGAAGCTGAACTGTTAGCCAGTGCGGCTGTGTAAGTAGCTGTGTAAGTGGCTGTGTAGGTGCTCTTGATCCCCCCAGCCCCCCTCAGGTAAGCAGGGAATAGGCAAAACACTCAGAACAAAACCTCCCCCCTTTATGAAGGGGGGCACGGGGGGGATCAATACCCCAATTGCCGAATTAAAGTCGCCGTGTAAGAACTTCTGCCATTACAGTCTTTTTCCACTTGCTCACGCCATTTAGTGGGCTTGACTTCTCCGGAAACACGGTACTTTGCTTGATTGGTTTCTCCAGACAGATATTTGCCCCAATCCTGACGATTGTATCTGATATGCAGAAACTCGTTATTATTCCCTTGATAGGCAAGGGTTACCTTAGAAATACCACCCTTAATCTCCTCACGCTTCCGAATCACTACACTTCGTCCCAGGCTGTCATTGAAACTTCTGCCCACTGGTGCAATGGCTCCCTGTCGGGCAAAAAGTTGGCAATTACTGCTACTAGTTCCAGTACTGCGCACGTTATTGATAGATGGTTTGGGACTACTGATGGGTGTGGATGATACGGGGAAAACAGTAGTGCTGGTGGATCTGGAACCACGGCTGCCAGTAGTAGAATTCGTCAACTTACAAACGCTATTTTGGGGAATGCAAACTTTTCCACAGGGTTTGCCTTTTTTGCAGGTTAAGGCACTGGCTGATAATGGCGCGAAAGTCTGCTCTAGTCCATAACCTATCCCAAAACTGGTTAGTAATAATAAACCAGTGGTAATGCCCCGATACAAATAAGAGTTCCTGGATTCAATTGTAGCGTGATTCATAAGTTTCCTAGGGTAATGTAATGCCAAGAGTTTTAATTAAAGTTCTAATCGTGGATTAATCACAGATCAGACCTGTTTACCCAGTGCTTCACTAGCCTAACTAAATTCCCAAATTAAGTAAAGCTAAAATCTAAGGTGCTTCCTGATTTTGCGAATTTGACGGCTGATCTGCCTGGCTAGGGGGATTTACAGCACGGCGATGGCGACTATACCAAGTGCCCAATCCCACTAATAAAGCCACTGTCATCATTGCTAAAATCATTTCTAGCCAAGTCTGGGGCGCAATCCTGGGGTCTAAAGTGGTAGAAGTCCCATTTAAAAAAGACTCATTTAAGGTAGGGTTTAAAGTTGCACTTAAAGTATTTTGACCCGCTGCCCCCAACCACACAAAGGGAATTAAGCCAATGGGCGTGCCAATCAATGTGCCCCAAATGTAATCCCGTCGGGAAAAAGCACTCAATCCTGCCACCACACTCACAATCCCATAGGGCACGATGGGCAACAGGCGGCAAGCAATGCCATAACCTAAACCACCGTTAACTAGTTCTGTTTCAATATTGGTCCGCGCCGTAGGATACCGACTAAGCCACTGATGCACTGCATTAGGCGCTAACCATCGCGCTACGGCAAAGCTGAGAATTGCGCTCAACCACGCCCCTAAGGTAGCCAGTAATAAACCTTCGCTAATACCGTAAATTGCTCCTGCGGCTAAATTTAAGGCTGTAGCTGGTAAAACTAAACTAGTAGCAATGGCATAAATAAGAACGAAAACCGTAGTACCAAAGATTCCCAAATTATGGAGATTTTGAATTAAATCATTGAGCCAATGGGTTTGCTGAGGACCAAATCCTGTGAGGCTCAATCCCACAAAAATTAACGGTGCAATACTCAGAATAATAATTAATTTGAGGGAAGAATCTTTTTGAGACATGTTTTTTAGGAATAGAATAGTTTTTAAGTGATTTTTAGGAATGAATAGGAAAACAATTGCCTACTAGCGCGAAGACTGTTCTTTTACTTTTATTCTTTTACTTTGGCTCTCAACTGAGATTTCAATTCTGCTGCTTGGTGTAATAGAGACTCAGCAAATGCGATGGCTTGGGTGGCAGTGGCTTGTTTAGTGGCGGTTTGCGTAGGATTAGTTGGTTTGGAAGTAGACTCTTTTGAGGTGTTTTTTGAGCCGGATTTACCAGACTTAGGCGGAGATATTGCGTCATTATTGACCATCTCGAAATTAGATAACATTCCATCTAAATCCTGACTAGCCGCCACACCGCTGGCAATCTGCGCTAATTCTTGTTTGCGTTCCTCATCATTGAGCGCTCTAACTTCAATATGGGTACGCTCTTGATTAGTATCTCCCTGTTGTTCCCAAATTATCTGCTTCCGTACCTGAAAATGATGATCGGCAATGGCGGCAACTATCGGCTGGTGCGTCACACACAATACTTGACTCTGTTGGCTCAACTGCCACAACTGCAACGCAATGGCTTGGGCAACTCGCCCCGATACCCCCACATCAATTTCATCAAATACCATTGAGCGATCATTGATGGGATTAACCGATGGTTTTCTATTTTTGAGGGGATTATTTTTGAAGGAATTGTTTTTTAGAGAATTACCCTTGGAAGAACTATTATGAATGGAATTAGTTTTTAAGGAAGACTTCAGCGCCAACAAAAACCGGCTCATTTCCCCACCGGAAGCTGTATCTGCCAAAGGTTGCAACGGTTCCCCAAGGTTCGGACTAAATTCAAACACAATTCGATCTGCACCGTGACTATTAGGAGTCGTGGCATAAATTCCCACCCGAAACCCGACTTTTTCCATTGCCAGAGCTTGGAGCGCTTGAATCTGTGCTGCTTCGAGAGCCATTGCCGCCGTCCGTCGTAATGCAGTTAACTGATCACAAGCCGCCTCTAATGCCAGCAAATCCGCTCGGGCTTGTTGTTCCAAGGCTTCAATAGACTGATCTTCCTGATCAATAGCAGCTAATTCTCGATGTAATTTCCCTAGATAATCAATCACTTCCGGCAAACTGGAACCATATTTCCGACAAATCTGTTTAATTTGTCCGATGCGCTGCTCTACTTGCTCCAAATCTTCCGGATTACTTTCTAAATCATCACCATAAGCCCGAATCTGTCGCCCCGCTTCTTCCACTTGAGCCAAGGCACTACTAACTAATTCCAAAATAGGTAAAACTTGTGGATCAATCTCTGCCATGCCTGTGAGAACTCGTTCTGCTTGCCCTAACAAATCCGCACCAGCTTTATTTTGATCATTTTGATAGAGTGCTTCATACACATTAAAACTCTGTTCTTGCAAATCCACCCCATGAGCCAACCGCAGCCGTTCCGCTTCTAACTGTTCCAATTCGTGGGGATCAACTAGATGGGCGTTCTCTAATTCCCGTAACTGATACCGCAACATATCCAAATGCTGAAGCCGTTGCCGTTCATTCTGTTGGCGTTCTTGCCATAAACGGTGTGAACGTTCCTTTTGGGCATAAAGTTCTGCTACAATTTGCCGCTGTTGCCACAAAGCCGCGCCACCAAAACTATCGAGCCAATCCCTTTGGGCATCACTGCGACTCAATAAAATAGTTTGCCCCTGTGCTGTAATTTCCACCAACATTTCCCGCAGTGCCTGACTTTGTTGGCGATTAATCACCACGCCATTGACCCTAGTGCGAGTGCTTTTTGCAGTAATTTCTCGACTGCATAACAGAGTCGGTTCTTCGAGTAATTCAATTTCTTCTTGATTGAGCCATGTAATCAAATCCGCCGAGAGAACAAAAGCAGCTTCTAAAATTGCCCGCTCTGCCCCAGTGCGAATTACTTTTGCGGAAACCTTACCCCCTAAAACCGCATCCAAAGCGTCCAGGATAATCGATTTACCCGCTCCGGTTTCCCCCGTGAGAATATTTAACCCCGACTGAAATTCTAATTCCAGATAGTCAATCAAGGCAAAGTTGGTAATCTTCAGACTCAGCAGCATAACAGGCAGTTGGTCTAGGGCAGTGCTTAAGATAGCATGACATATCTTAAGACTTTCTTTCTGAGGGGATCTTTCTGGAGTTATTGCTCTGAGGCAATTTTGGTTAATGGGGTCTCTGTATCGTCATAGGGGGCAATCACTCGCCGCAAACTAGCTAACTGCTCTTGGACAATACTGTAATAAATCCAAGTCCCACGCCGCTCTTTGTGCAACAAACCCGCCCCATACATAACCTTAAGGTGATGGCTTACCGTCGGCTGAGTTAACCCTAAAGTTTCGACTAATTCACAGGCACAGACTTCTGCCTTAGGCTGGGCGGCAATCAGGCTCAAAATCTGTAACCGCGCTGGCTCAGCCAAAACCCGAAAAATCAGCGCCAAGTCCGCCGCCTCTGCCATTGTGAGTTTGCCTGCCAACAAAGGCGGACAACAGGCGAGTTTCTTTACCGCTGCGGTGGGACTAACTGAGGACATAGTTCACTGAAATTTGAGGCGAAATGGCGAGATATTGGCATGAAAACCACATGCATACTAGCCATATTGACACAAGGCAAAATTGACTGTCAAAATAGTTTATATAGACAGGCATCAATATTTATGACAGTCAATAAGATTGACTGCTAAAACTGAAACCTCAAAACCACAGATCAAAGTAAATGCCTGAAATAAACAGCCCCAAAAACATTACCCCCAAGAACATCATGTCCAAAAAAATTATGTTTGTATGCAAGAAAAACTCGCGCCGTTCCCAAATGGCAGAGGGATTCGCCAGGGCACTAACCCAAACTATGGGCAATGATCAGATCACCATCAGCAGCGCCGGACTAGCAAGTAGTACCGTTGACCCAATTACCGTTGCTGTCATGGCAGAGGTGGGCATTGATATTAGTCACCAAACTTCCCAAGCCTTGGCTGAGTTTGATCCCCATAGCTATGACGTGGTGATTTCTCTCTGTGGTTGTGGGGTGAATTTACCTGCACCTTGGCTAGAGCGGGAGATTTTCGAGGACTGGCAACTTGATGATCCCGAAGGACAGGATTACGCCACGTTTCAGCGGGTGCGGGATGAAGTGCGCCAACGAGTCGAAGCCTTACTAGGAAGTTTTAACTAAGAAGCTTTAGTGAATATAGTTGTTTGCAATAACTTATAGAGGTGGCTTCGACTTCGCTCAGCCATCGCCGCAAGTTAGCTGAGCGAAGTCGAAGCTATGGGATGAGGGTAATTATCAAATGGCGACGGGCTGCCGTTCATCTTGGGGGGACGGTTGCGACGGCACTGGAGGCGGATTTTCGGTATTCACCTGCATATACCTACCAGTGATCAAACGTGCACCTCGGCGATGGGTGAAGTAATTCCAGCCCCACTGAATCAAGACGATCAGCTTGTTGTCAAATTCAATCAGGTAATACACATGGAGGAAAGTCCAAATCAGCCAAGCCAACAAACCAGTAATCCGTAAGAACTTCAGATCCACAACAGCTTCATTCCGTCCCACCACTGCCAAACTACCCAAGTCAATGTAATTGAACGTTGGCAAGACGGCATTTTTGACCTTTGCTTGGATCAATTTTGCAATAAACTCCCCTTGCTGCATTGCCACCGGAGCTACACCAGGTAAGGGTTTTCCGTCTTGGTGGGCATAGTGGGCTAGGTCCCCAATCACGTAGATATTAGGAAAATCTTTGACAGATAGATCCGGTTCCACCATAGTGCGCCCCACCCGATCTAAAGCCACACCAGTCCGCTGATGGAGGATCTCGCCCATTTTGGAAGCTTTGACCCCTGCCGCCCAAAGAATTGTACTAGCACTGATCTCTTCCACAGTTTCCCCAGAACGGAACGTCACCGAACGCCCTTTAATATTGGTCACAAGAGTATTAGTGCGGACTTCTACCCCTAATTTTTCGAGGGAATGCCGAGCAGCAGCGGACAAGTCAGGATGATAAGGGGGCAAAACGCGATCCGTCCCTTCCAGCAAAATAATCCGCGCTTGGGTGGTGTCAATGTGGCTAAATTCTTCCCTGAGGGTGCGGTGGGCTAGTTCTGCTAAAGTGCCCGCTAATTCTACCCCCGTCGGACCGCCACCCACTACCACAAAGGTTTGCAGCATGGCTCTTTCGGTGGGATCGTCGCACTTCTCGGCTAATTCAAACGCACCTAAAATCCGACGGCGCATATTGATGGCATCTTCTACGGTTTTCAGTCCAGGTGCATCTGCCGCCCATTGGTCGTTCCCGAAATAGTGGTGACTTACCCCCGTCGCCACAATCAATTCGTCATAATGCACTTGCTCATTACTGCTGAGCATCACCAGTTGTTGCTGGGGATCAATGTCTGTGACCTCTGCCATCAAAACAGTGGTGTTACGATTTGCCGCCAACACCGCCCGCAATGGTGAAGCAATGTCCGCCGGTGACAGATTCCCCGTTGCCACTTGGTACAACAATGGCTGGAATAAGTGGAAGTTGCGCTTATCAATCAGGGTTACTTTGACATGATTAGCGCGTCCTAGCTTTTGGGCAGCATATAAACCGCCAAAACCACCGCCGACAATAACCACATGATGTTCTTTTTGCTGTGCTGCCATGATAAAACCGAAGATAGAATGCAACGATACCTAAACAATACTTAACACTAATTTAGAGTAATTAATTTAGAGTAATTAACTCATCTTAAACTATGGGTATTAGTTGAACCCAGCCTGAAAACCCTAGCGCAGAACCAGGGCGAAGGTTCCCGATTATTGTTGTGGATGGATCTGATCCATGCTGAATTCCAGAATATCAAGCTCTTTTGAGGAACCAATGAGAAACTAACCCTCAACCACAACACCCCAGGGATGCACCGCCAGAATTTCCAGGCAGGAATAGAAATTAAGAAATTAAGTCATGAAGCGAGAAACGGGGATTGCTATTACTGAAGAGATTGCCACTAAAAATTTCTGATCAACGTATCGCCTATTACTATTGAGGCACAATTTCACCGCCAGTGTGTGGCAAATAGAGGCTTAATGTCAGGGTTTCTTAGGAATCAGTCTGGCAGTTATTAATTAATGTCCCTTAATTAATGCCTTTTGAATTAATGTCCAATTAATGTCCCTCAATTACACCCCCTTGCCATCATCCATCAATCAGAAATAACCCACCTGTAGGTTACGCTATACCCCTAAAAGTCATAAATCAGGGAAAAATTCGGCAAAAACACGAATCTTAGCCAAACCTTTACCAAATTACGCCTTTACTCTTAACCTTTGGTTACGGCTGAAAGCATAGGATGTTCTCAAAGGATATATCATCCACTACAGTAATCTATGAGTAATTCACTTTCTAGCTTCAGTTTGGAGCCTCAAGGCGCTTTCTGTAACCTGCGGCGTTCCCTCGAAGAGATTTATCGGGGACGTAATATGCACGTCTACCAACCTGGGCAAAATATCCCGATGCATCCCCATGAAGTGTGGGTAGTGTGTCGGGGCGTAGTGCAACTAAATACTTTGCATCCCAGTGGTGATGAGGTTTTAGTGGGGTTTACTTCTCAAGGAATGCCCTTTGGTCTGCCTTTAACTGCCCTTGATCCCTACAGCGCGATGGCTTTGTCTGATGTGGGTTTGATTCGATTTACCCTGATAGAAGTGGAACAAAATCCGCACCTAAGGCAAGAAATTTGGCATCACCTGAACCGTCGCCTCCAACAGACGGAATGCCTTTTAGCCTTAGTGAGTAATAAGCGCGTCGAAGAAAGACTCCGGCAAATTTTGCTTTTACTGAAGCGTGAAATCGGGCAACCAATCACCGATGGCACGAGGATTCCGGTGCGGTTGACCCATCAGCATTTAGCCAATGCCATCAGTAGTACTAGGGTGACGGTAACCCGCGCCATGAAGCAACTCCAGAATGAAGGCTGGCTCAGGATGGATCACAATCGATATATTGTATTAGTTGACAAGTAAAACCAATTAAGCAAACCAATTACGGGGAAATATCGTGCCTGCTGACTCTAACTAGATCCTCCAGACACAAATTCTGATCCAGGTTTAGAGTATGGCGAGATTTTTTTCGTGAATATTTCTTTTTGATGGGTTTTACTTTAAAACTATTACTTTGTATTGCCACGATAGCCACATGACGAGCCATATTTCCGTATCGGGCGGGGCGCATCACCCATCGTCCCATCAACCACAGCTAACCACCAACAAGATCTATTTACGGGGCTTGCGGGTCTATGGCTATGTGGGGCTATTACCGGAAGAAAATGTTTTAGGGCAATGGTTTGAAGTAGACGCAGACCTATGGGTTAATTTCGAGGCTGCCACCCACACCGATGCTATTACCGATACTTTGGACTATCGCAGTTGCATCAATAAAATTGAGACCTTGGTGCAGACCAGTAAATTTGCGCTGATTGAACGCCTTGCCGGAGCGATCGCCGATGCAATTTTGTTAGATCCGATGGTGCAAAAAGTACGGCTGAAAATTATTAAGCGACCGCCGATCCCCAACTTTAACGGCTCTGTGGCGGTGGAAGTAGAACGGATGGGATCTAATCCTGAACTAGTGCCAGTACAAGACGGCATTTTACCGGAGAGTGTCGCTCAGCCAACCCATTTGGAAGTGGTGGGTAAGTTTGGGGATCATCAAACCAGTCCCTCGGAACAGGCAGCACCAATCACCGCCACGACTGATAACGCCATGACTACCATGACTACAGAAGTTAGCTCAAGTCATGATGAAGTAGCCCAGCGACGGCAGCAACACCAAGACAACGCTACGGCTTATCGTGGAGATTTACCATTGCTTCAGGATTTTAATTCTGACAGCAACTCCAGCAATCAAGAACCACCCCGTCCCCAGACTATTACCCCACGCAATATTAGCTCGCAGACTATTAGCCCCCAGAGTATTAGCCCACAAAACAAAATCACTCGGATCTATACCGATGGCGCTTGTTCTAAAAATCCTGGACCTGGCGGCTGGGGGGTGTTAGTCCATTTTGAAGACGGTACTACTCAAGAATTGGGCGGTGGTGTCGGGCATACCACAAATAATCAAATGGAAATGCAAGCAGCTTTATCAGCCCTAGAATTTCTAGCAGCGCATTCCCCTAACCAGCGAGTTACCCTATACACCGACAGCAAATATTTGATCGACGGGATCACCAAATGGATCAAGAGTTGGAAGAAAAACGGCTGGCAAACTAAAACCAACGAACCTGTCAAAAATCGCGATCTCTGGCAGAAAATCGATCAACTCAACAATGCTCAGATTCATTGGGAATGGGTACGGGGTCATGCTGGAGATGAGGGCAACGAGCGCTGTGATGAAATTGCCCGTTCCTATGCCGCTAAAGCAGGGAAAAAGTCGGGGTATTAGAGGGTTGATCCCCCTCAATTCCCCTTAGCAAGGGACGAAAGAATTTCCCCCTTTTGTGAAGGGGGGCTAGGGGGAATCACCAACAGTTTGCAATACCAGTACGCCCCACAAGGATCGAAACGCCAAAGACAGGCTAAGATGGCATTAACACAGATACAAAGGTAGATACAAAGGTATTAGATCTATGCTCAGCCCAATGTTACAGACCAAAATTGAGAGTCAAATTCAAAACAACAAAATCATGTTGTACATCAAGGGCACACCCCAAGCCCCTCAGTGTGGTTTTTCTGCCGCAGTGGTGCAGGTGTTTAATGCCTTGGGACAGCCCTATGAAACCGACAATATCCTCGAAGATCCCG
>JBIKNH010000028.1:0-28174 GCA_044358815.1 Pseudanabaenaceae cyanobacterium
CGATAGTATTTTGGCAAGACATCAAGCCACGGGAACGGTAAGGTGGATTGATGATCTCGACACTGCCGACATTGATGAATGCTATCGACACATGTTGCAATCTTTTCAGGTACGTGCCCTCTTAGTTGTACCGATTTTGATCGACAGCAGTATTACCAATGCTCAGCGTCAGGTTTGGGGTCTGTTAATTGTCAACCAGTGTGCTAGCCCTAGATCATGGCGCAAAATAGAAATAGATTTTCTTGAGCAACTATCGGTGCAATTAGCCATTGGCATCCAGCAGTCGCAGCTTTATGGGAACCTAGAAAATACTGTGGCTGAACGCACCATGTCCCTGCGCCAAGCCCTTGATGAACGAGAATTACTCCTCAAAGAAATTCACCATCGGGTCAAAAATAATTTACAAGTAATTTCTAGTTTGTTGTCCTTGCAATCACGACAAACTGATGAGGCTTTGGTGCGGGCTATGTTTACCGAAAGCCAGAATCGTGTTTCTGCCATTGCATTGATCCATGAGCAACTGTATCAAAATGACAATTTATCAGAGATTAATTTACAGGAATATATTAAAAATCTTGCCCAAAGTTTATTTACTTCTTTTGGTGAAAGGTCGGCAAAAATTCGACTGCAAGTTGATGTAGTGCCACTCATGGTGAACATTGAAACTGCGATGCCCTGCGGCTTAATCATTAACGAACTAATGTCCAATGCGTTAAAACATGCCTTTAACCACACCGACAGCGGCACGATCAGCGTTACCCTCACTTTTGATGACAACAAACTAATTACCTTAACTGTGGCAGATGATGGTATTGGCATGAATAACAGTTTGAATTTAAATCAAAGTGAATCTGAGAAAGAGGATAACCAAAAACTGCTTAGTCAGGTCAATCCCAAACTAAGCCAACTCTATAAGTCTCGCCGTTCCTTGGGCTTTAAACTAATTGATAACCTAGTGCGTCAACTCAAAGCCAAACTAACTTGCTCTATGTCCGGAGGCACTAAGTTTGAATTTCAGTTCATTGAACTCAATTACTACACAAGAATCTAGTTGCTCTTTTAACCTTTTACTTCTAGCCTATTACTTTCCCTTAGTAAAATTATACAAAACTTTATATCTGGGGCTGATTCTGTGTCTTTGGTTACACTTCTGTTGCGGTTCTCTCATTCTGTTCTATGATAAGGATCGTCTTGTGGTTAAATCTGATCTGACCCCCACCGTTACACTGGGGCTATCTGATGGTGCTATCTGAGACCAAGACCTTTTATCCAGAAAAATTCCTGCCATTCAAGACATGACATGTGATCTACCCCATTCAAGATACCATTTGGTTTGGTAATCCATGGTAGGTAGAGTGTGGTGGTTAATTGTCCTCAGGGTCATATTAGTAATGGTTTTAGTTACTCTGCGGTGGTCATTCTTAGGTAATTTATTCGGGGGGTAAACTCATGTACACGACCTATACAGCAAATTCCACATCATGCCTTGTTCCCGACAGAAGTGTTATGACAACGCCCAAAATACTAGTAGTTGAGGATGAAAGTATTACTGCAATGGACATTGCGGAAACTTTAGCTGACCTAAACTATGACGTAGTTGATGTAGTTGACACAGGGGAATTAGCAATTGCTGCCGCCCATAAGTATCAGCCGGACATAATTTTGATGGATATTGTCTTACAGGGTGATATGACTGGTACTCAAGCGGCGGCAATTATCCAAAGAGATTTACAGATTCCGATAATTTATTTGACGGCATATACAGATCCCAAAACCCTCGAACAAGCTCGCAGTACTGAACCTTTTGGTTATATTCTCAAACCGATCAAGTCCGCCGACCTAAATTCCACATTAATGATGGCTTTAGCTCGCCACGATGCTAACAAACGCCAACTTCAACAAGCTTTAAACCAGCAGGTAGAACTTCTCAAACAGTTACGGGGGCGTTATGTGTCTATGGTTTCCCATGAACTGCGACAGCCCCTAACTCAGGTTTCCTCTTCGGCGGAGTTACTCAGCTTGTATGGTGACAGTCTCTCCGATGAAGAACGAGAACAATGTCTCCTATTTATCCAACAAGCAGTTTCTAACATGACCGATTTGATCAAAGATCTGTCATTCTTTTCTCGGTCTGAGTCTGGCACTTTTGAATATAATCCCCACTGGATGGATGTGAGTGCATTCTGTCGCGAGTTGGAAATAGAACTACGTTTTGGTTTGCCCCAGAGTTTAACCCTAGATTTTCTCTATCCCTCAAAACTAATCTTTGGCAACTTAGACCCCAGACTATTGCGCCATATTTTTGTCAATCTGGTTTCTAATGCAATTAAATATTCAGTGGAAGGTGGTGTGGTCACTGTGATCCTACGACAGACCGAAACTAATATTACATTCGAGGTGATAGACCAGGGCATCGGGATTCCCGCTAAGGATCAGGAGAAACTATTTGAGATGTTTCATCGCGCTGATAATGTGGGTACGGTGGTGGGAACTGGTTTAGGATTAGCAATCGTCAAAAATTGTGTGGAACTAATGCGTGGACAAATCAAACTCCACAGTGTTGAAGGAGAAGGCAGTACTTTTACAGTGATCTTACCTAAAGGTGTTGCGGAATCCTAGTTCAGGCTCTAAATTAAGTTTCTAAGTTCTAAGTGCCTCTAAGTCGAAATTACTTATAGATAATTTAAATAAAAACACACCTTCGACTTCCCTCAGCTAACTTACACCGAGGGCTGAGCACAGTCGAAGCCACCTCTACAAATTGTTGTAAACAACCATAATTCACGAGCTAATGATCTGAGCCACCCTGAAAAATCTGATTCCCTACTCGAATCAAAGTCGCTCCAGCTTTCACCGCTTCAGGATAATCCTTCGACATACCCATTGATAATTCTCGAATCTGTGACCAGCCCAAACCCCGCAGTTCCTCAGCAAAATCAGCAACTGCCATAAACACCGCTTGTCTTGCAGTTTCAGTTAATCCTAAAGGTAAGATTGTCATCAGCCCCACCAGATGATCACGCACATGGGTTAACTGCGCTAAATCTGGTAGATGTGCCAATAAATCTTCCCTAGTCCAACCAAATTTGTCGGGATCTTCGGCTAATTTTACTTGCAATAATAACTGGGGAGCACAGCCCACAATGGGGATTAGTCGATTGATTTCCGTTGCGACACTGAGCCGATCCACTCCATGAATCCATTGGAACTGTTGCAGAGCGGCTTTGACCTTATTGGTTTGCAGATGACCGATCAAATGCCACTGCACTCCCTCTAAATGGTTAAGTTGCTCTTGCTTGGTCTTAGCATCTTGAATCCGAGATTCGCCAAAATGTCGCGCTCCGCCAAGATAAGCCGCTTCAATCTGGGGTACTGTGGCATATTTGCTCACAGCAATTAGCCGAGTCTGGGATGGAATCTGTTGCTGAATTTCAACCACTCTTTGGGCAATAGTTGTCATAATTTGGTTAAAACTGGAATCCAAACATATCGGCAAAACTATTAATATCGACTAGTCTCGATCCGGCAACGGAATGTAGTATCAGGTCAATATGGGAATAACCGCATCAGTCACTCCCATATTGACCAATCAACATCAACCAATCAATTACAGACTAATCCTTGACTGCTGCCATAGACAAAGTGTAGTAACCCAACTGATGAGGCACGCGCTCCCACAGTCCATCAAGTTTGCCCTTAGACAGATTCTTCGTGACGCGATCCTTAGCTAAACGGAAAGTATCATTAGACAAGTCACCATATAGAGCCTTGACGATACTATCAGCGGTGACAAATTCACCCTTCCGCTCTTGCAGAATCTTGGCAATTGCTTCGGTTAGGGTATTACCTTGGTAAGGACCACGCATCGCTAAACTACTGCTACGACCAGCACGACGGGGCAAAGCTGGAGCCGGAGTTGCAGCGGCGGCTGGAGCTTCAGCTTTAGGTTTTCTAGGATAGCGACCACGACCCACCTTAGGCGCTTTTTCCTTTACCTTTGGTTCCTTCTTCTTTGCCACTGGTGCAGCTTCAGGAGCAGCGGCTTCTTTCTTTTGGCGACCCTTCCGAGGAATGGGTTTAGGATTAGCCAATTCTGTCGCAGAAACCTGTGCCAATGACAAAGTGTAATAGCCTAATTGTCCAGGAACGCGATCCCATAGCTGGTCAATTTTGCCCTTAGAGAGATTCTTGGTCACGCGGTCCTTAGCAACAGCAAAGAACTTCTCTGCTTCGTCACCATAGAGCAAATAAACCACATCATCGGCACTGAGACATTTCCCCTTGTGTTCCGTCAGAATCCGAGAAATAGCTTTGGTTAAAGTCAAACCAGCGTAGGCAGGTAATGTGGGTAAAGAACTCCGGCGATGACCTCTGCCAGTACCTACCGCAGGGGCTGGTGCAACTACCTTCGCAGCAGCAGGTTTGCGACCAGGCTTACCCTTTACTTTCACAGTAGCAGCAGCAGCTTCAGCAGCCTCGGCAGCAGCAGCCTTAGCTTTAGCCGCCGCACGACCCCGTAAAGGTTTTGGCGCAACAGGGGCAGGAGCCGCCACCGCTGCCACAGGAGCCGCTGCCACCGCCGCATCCGCAGGCAAACTGGTTAATAAAGCATCCAAATGAGTCAGTTGTTCCCTGGCTTGGACGACAGAACCTTCATATTCAGCTAAAAAGTTTTTTAATTGCTGGCGTAAACCTTGCAAGGTATCTAAACCAGTAGTATTGAGATTTAGGGAAAATTCTACAGTCATAGTTGACAAAACCTTATGGAGTGAATTCAAATTCAGACAGACCAGTTCCGTAAAACTGGCATTGACAATCGATTGTGAGGGAATTCTTTGCTATAGTCCACTCAAACCATGTAACTAATCCTACATTCAACTGCATCACTAATCACAAAGCCGGACGGAGCAAATTAATTCACATATCGACAGTCACAAAAAGCATAGGCAAATGGAACATCTAGGACTACCAGAAGCAGTACAGTGAACCATAAACCCTAAATTTATTAGATTGCAGCTAATAGGATACAGACCCCAAAGGCACCATCCGGAATCAGTTTAGACAACCAGCGCTCAACTAACCATCGGGGCTAGTCACCACTGGCGGAATCATCATGGGGATGATGCATCAACCATCTGATTACCAGTTGCTATCACCAGTTGCGATCTTGGAATGAGTGAGTTTAATGAATGAGTCTACAAATCATGAAACTTGGAGTAATCTCCTCTGAGTTAACTCAATAGCTAACTCAATTCATAACCGTTTAGATTTTCACCTCAGATTCTCACCACTTCACAATGGCTGACGCTGACTGACTCTGGGGATGCCAGAAACGCTCTATATCAATTCGCCTATATCAATCCGCTTTTGGATCAAACCTCGTATCAATGCTTTTGGCTCCTCCCTAGCTCGCTCGCTGCTCCCAGTCACCTAAGCCATAACTGACAGAGGTTTTAGTCACGAACAACCTAGCCCCCAAAGGAATGAATCTGTGGGGAATGGAGGGAGTTTGTAGGAAAAGTATTTTACCTTTTAGCTTTAGCTATCTGGTTGACTTTAGCTATCTTGATTAATTGGAATAGCGAAAGACGCAGGCATTGTGGAAGCGAACTCCTTTCGTTCTATCATGTTTTGGAATAATCTGCAACTATTTATTGAGATTATTCTAATTCCCAAACAGTTAAGTAGTCTATTCCCCAAAATTACTGATTGGTTTGAGAGATATGACGCGGTAATTTTGGGGCTGTGTTTGCGGTATAGAATCTAGGGTGAAACCTAGTCTCTGAGCTAATTAAGAATCTATCATCTAGATCGAAAATTTATCCCTTGAGGCTCTAGATGACCGAAGCGGAGATTGACAGTAAATCCCTAGATTACATCAGTGAGAAATTGGGGGGCTGGTTCTAGTTATCTAATGTCTAGTCATCTAAAATATAGGGTTAACTTGATTTCGGTAACAGGACTTTGATTAATCCCAGCGAATCCTAGGATTAATCAGTTGGGGACAATGCCTGAGGCAGGGTTTTCGTTAGCGACGGCTGGGTAAGGTGGTTTGCTCTAGGAGAAATCTGGCTTCTCGAGCGCGGTCTCCTTGGGGATAACGAGTAACGATTTGTTGAAGATAACTCGATTGTTCACTCATGAAAAAACTGGAAAATAGAAGATCATCGATTAAGCTACTTGTGGGAAAATTAGTTTGTAGTTCCTTGATGATGGCATCCAGTCGTTTTTGATAGTCGTTACCAATGGCTTTCTCGTTACTACGATACAGTTCGTATTCTTTTTCCCAGTCTACTTCGCCGTTAGGTTTACGATTTGATACAGGGTTCACCTGTTGCACGGTGGATATGATCCCAGCGGGGGGATGAATTTGGACGGTTTCGCTATAGCTGTGGTTTTCCCATTGTTCTAATAGGGTCATACCTTGCATATAGAGGGCTTTTTCTCTTAATGGTGCAGATAGCCGAGGATTTTGTAAGAGTTGATGCCAGAGACTGAGGGCAATGCCTAACTGACTCCCTTCGGTATAACTGGCGCGAATGGCAGCAGCAGATCGTTGTTTACGATTGCAAATCCACCACCGCTGACAGTAATCGCCAAGGTCATTCCCTGTGGGTAAGGCATAGATCCGAAAGCCATCCCAAAAAGGTAAATAACCATTTTTCCAGCCGCCGCGTTCTGTCCAATTCACGGCAATCTGATATTGAGATTCTGGGGTATTAGCGGTTTGCCATTGTTGGAGTTTTTGCCACCGTTGCCTTTGTTCCACTAACATACTTTGGGCTTCGGTTTTGAATGTCTTGATCCGATCGCTGCCTCGGTCATACCACCAAGAGCGTGCGCCGTAGTAGGTGGCTAAAACTCGGTCTGGTACGGCATTGAGATCCAAATCATTAGTGATGGCTAGAGCTTTGGCATACTGATGTTGTCGTGCATAATGAACCGCCAGAGCATACCGTAAAAGAGGTTGACTAGGTTGCCACCGACTGTCTTGGGAAAGAGTTTCTAATTGAGAAATATCCAGACCCACATCCAAGATAGTGCGTACATGAGGCCAAACCAAATAGTTAGCATCCTGATCACCATTGGGGGATTGCAACATGGTCAGCCATTGTGCCATCGCTGACATAATCGGAGTTGATTTAGTACCGGACTGATTTTCAGGACTAGCGGTGCGACTCTGGAGACTGATTGCTAAGAAATAACTAGCGTCATCGGCTCCGGGATGATCAGGATATCGACTGATCCAAGATTGCCAGCGCTGATATTTGGCTTCAGGAGTGAGGCTTTCATTAGCTCGCACTAATGCGGCGGGTCGTTCTTCCCCACCAAAATAAGAGCGTCCGGTTAAATCACCATATTCCCGGCAACCAGTGGCAAATCGGGAGTTAGGATAGCGCTCCACCATTCCTAGCAAGAGATAATAGGCATAAGACCCTTCATCGGAAAAGCTTTCGTAACTGACCAAATTAGACAATGGATATAACTCGCGCAGGTCACCATTCAGAATCCGTTGGACTTCCTTCACTGCCTGTGGATCACCATGACGTTCCAGTTCTGCCAATGCCCAAAGACGATCTTTCGGTGTTCCTTGGGTAACTAATTCCTGCCAAAATAGCCGCTCGAAAGTATTGATTTGTCCAGCTTTGCGAGTGGCAAGGTGTTGGATTCTAATATATTCCTGACCATCTGGGGGTAATTGACGATAGAATTGCACCGCTTCTTTTACTTGTGATGGGGTGGGGGCGGTGAGTTTCTCATAGGTCAGCCAAGGTGCTAACTGTCCATAGTTCTTACCATCGCCGGAAGGAGTGGTTCCATAGGCTTTGTCATAACCAATCAACTGCGCTAAGAGTTGCAAACTGAACTGATCATAATAACTACCACGAGATTCTGATTCTGGAGTTCTTGGGGTAGTATTTTCTTGGGCTAGGGTGATAATTTCCTGACGGATTTTGGGATTATCCAAACCAAACAGAGCAAAGGCTTGAGAATTATCGTAGCTGCTGAATACATTGTAGGTACTCAGATTATTATGGCGACTACGAATATATGATTTGAGCCATAGGGTAGTGTAGGGTTGTCCCAAACTGCGAATCCCCATCAGTCCATAGTTTTGGCGGACGGGATCACGGCTGCGGGTGTAATAGTTCAGCAGAGGATAAATTTGCGCCCCATATTTTGCCCACGCTGGATTAGAGATAGTTGAATTAGCTGCGCCCCATTTTAGTTTCATAATATCGACGCGCACATGGTTTAAAACTGGCTGCCAACGGGGATCGAATCGCAACTGATCGCGAAAACTATCATTAATCTCAATGGCAGTTAACTCTTCCGGAGTCATGGCGGCAGCTTTTTGGGATGCTTCCTGGGGGCTGGGTAATTGCCAAGATTGGGAGCTAGTATCCCCTGTGATTGTCCCTAAGCTGACCGAACTCACCACCAAAAGCGCCGCGAGAGATCGTAAATCATAGGGTGGGCGATGTTTGGTTTGAGGACTATGACCATCACAGTTTTGTACCTTAGGCTCCATGTGCATATCTCCGCTATAGTCACGCTAATCATGCATGGCATATATCATCGTAGCCATACCCAGGGAAGGACTGCAATTCCAGTTACAAAGCTTATTTCCGATGACAAATTAGGGATGTTATGGCGAAACATACCAAAAATCCCGCAAATATAGCTATATAGTTGTTTGCAATAATTTGTAGAGGTGGCTTCGACTTCCCTCAGCTAACTTGCGGCGATGGCTGAGGGAAGTCGAAGCTATATTTTTTATTTAAATTATCTATAATCCCCAGAACAATCCTCAAAAAATCTCCGAAAACAATCCCCTCTGAACTTTGGGACTAAGCAGCCAAAATGCAGAGGGGAAAGGCAAATTCAATTTAGTGAGGTCGAGCTAATCAAGTTGAGCTAGCTGAGTAACACAACTTAACCTTGGGAAGAGAGCAACTGTTGCTTCAGCATTTCCAACTGATTTGCCCAACGGGGGTCAGGTTGATGGGCTTCGGTGCTAGAGCTACTGGTAACTGAACCGGAAGCAGCAGGCTTTTTCTTCTTCTTGTTGCGCTTGGAGGCACCACCGCCACTACCAGCCGGAGACGGCTTGGGTGTACTGCTAGGAGTTGCGGTTGCTTCTGGTGCAGACTCATCCTCAGCACCACCTTCACCTTCGCCACCCTTGGCTCTAGGCAAAGCTTTTTCTAGCTTGAGGACAGTACCGTTAAAGTCGTAGCCGTTGAACTTCTCGATCACTGTGTCCGCGATCTCCGGTGTATCTACAGTTACGAAACCGAAACCACGGCAACGCCCAGTTTTGCGGTCAGTAATGACCTTGAGCGAAACCGCTTCACCTGATTCGTTAAAAATGTTTTCCAGTGCTTGGCGATCAAGTTCTGCTGGCAGGTTGCCAACATAGAGACGAATGGACATAGTGACGAGAACCCTTTACATCGTTGCGGCTTTCAAAAAATTACAAGTCAAAAATTTAGAAGTCAAAAACTACAGAAACTCTGTGGTAGACACAAACTTGTTGGCAGCGCTATTACGCCATAGATTACAATAACATACGGGATGCGTTTTTTGTCGTAACTCATTGAATCGAAAAAATCTAGCTTCAAAGTCACGGGAAACAGACCCGAAGAAAGTCCCAAAAAATTCCTAAAATGGTCTCGAAAGAGTCCAGAAAGCCACTAGAAATCTATTAAACAAACTATTGCAAAAACTATGACCAAACTATATGGCTAAAGTACATGGCTAAAACAGATGAGCCAATGGGATGAGGTAGCTGATTGGCTCATCTGTTTAGTTATGGAGTTAGTCTAGGGTTTGCTCTAAGGGGTTTTAGGAACTTTGGGCAACTAGTCTCAAGAGTCTAGAGTTTTCTCCTGAGGTTTTTATGGTGATTATTTGGTGATTAGTTGAGGATGCGTTCGGCGATTTTGTCAGGTACTTCTTGCAAGTGATTGAATTGCCGCTCAAAAAAGCCCACGCCCATAGTCAAAGAACGAATTTCCACGATCAGGTTATGCTGATCTGCTACTGGTAGATACACTGTAATCACATCCCAGTTTTGCCAGTGGGGTTTGGCTTCATAACCGAGAATTTGGCCCCGTCTGCCAGTCACTAATCGCAAAACGCTGGCGGTATAACTACTAGGAATGGAAATTTCCACCAGATCTACAGGTTCCAGGAGCACTGGCTCGCATTTCCGCATTCCTTCCTGCATGGCGAGGCGTGCCGCTTGTTTGAAAGCTTGCTCGGAACTGTCTACAGAATGATAGGAACCATTGGTCAGAGTTACGGCAATATCGACCACAGGAAACCCCAAAGGACCTTTATTCAGAAATTCTCGTACCCCAGTTTCCACCCCAGGGATATATTGTCTAGGAACCACACCGCCAACGATAGTTTCATCAAATTTGAATCCTGTACCGCGTTCGGTGGGTTTGAGGTTCAAATAAACATCACCGAATTGTCCATGACCGCCGGATTGATGCTTATACCGACCGTGACTAGCGCCCCCTTTACGAATGGTTTCCTTGTAGGGGACTTGGGGAAAATGATTCGTCATCGGGAGATTATATTTCCGTCGCATTCTCTCCATTGCCACTTGCAGATGAATTTCACCTTGTCCCCAGAGAATTACTTCGTGGGTGTCGCCGTGTTGTTCCCAATGGAGGGAAGAATCTTCCTCACAGAGCCGATTTAAGGCTGTGCCGAGTTTCACTTCATCGTTGCGGTTAGTTGCCATCACTGCCCAGGCATACACGGGTTGCGGTAAAGTCGCCATTGGTAATTTCATGGTTGGGGCATCTGTACCTAAACCATTACCCAAACCATTGCCTAAGAGGGTGTCGCCAGTTTTGGCACTTTCAAGCCGAGCGATGGCAATAATATCACCGGCTTGGGCTTGGACAATGGGCTGCTGTTGCGCTCCCATGAGGTGATACATCCCGCCCATGCGATTACCGTTGAGGGATTCGCCATCTTTGAGTTGTCCTTGCCACAGCCGCACCAAAGAGATTTTCCCGCCCTGTTGGCTATAACTGGTTTTCAGGACTTGGGCAACGGTGGCATGACGAGGATAAGCCTTTAATTCAGGACGACGGGCGGCGGTGCTAGAGGGTAGTGGTGCTTCGGTGGCAATGGCTTTGAGCAATGGACGTACTCCATAGTCCATTTCCGCAATGCCAAAGAAAACGGGGACAATCTGATCGGCGGCGAGTTCTTTTTGGAAATCAGTTAAAATTTCGCTAATCGGCGGTTGAATATCTTCTAAGAGTTCTTCTAATAAATGGTCATCAAATTGGGAGAGGGTTTCTAGCATTTGCTCCCGTAAGAGATGCTCGGCTTCGGTAATATTGGCATCTAAAGGAATTGGCTGGGGTGGATTTTTCGGGGCGTATTGATAGGCTTGTTCAGTAATTAAATCCACAAACCCCATGATCTGCTCATTACGGCTTAAGGGATATTGTTGGGGAGCCAGGGGACGACTGGAAATTTTCTGTAATGCAGCAACGAAAGCCAGGAAACTGGGGGCGTGACAACTATCTTCGCTACAAGCCCGATCCATTTTGTTGATGAAAACCACATGGGGAATTTGCCAGTTGTCCAAAAATTGGAAGAGCGGCGCAAGGGTATTGATGCGATCAATCACGGGTTCGCAAACCACAATGGCGGCATCAACACCGATGAGCGCTTGATGGGTTTCGCCAATAAATTCCACCGAACCTGGACAATCCATAAAATTAAATTGCACATCTTCATAGGAGAGGTGGGCGACATTCACCTCCACTCCCATCGAGCGTTCCCTTGCTTCGGGACTGCTATCACCAACGGTGTTCTTTTCGGTTACTTTGCCTTTGCGGGAAATGGAGCCAGTGACATAGAGCAGACTCTCAAGGAGGGTGGTTTTACCGCTCAGGTACGGTCCGACAATTGCAATATTGCGTACAAGTTCTGAGATGTTTTCTGACATATTTTCTGACATATATTTAGGCTAATGCTCCCAACGATGTCATTCCCGCTGTAATGGAGCAGTCCCAGAGCCGTTACCAGAAATCTCAGGAGTCAACCTAGGCAATTACTCTAAATAACTTACTCTAAACAACTGGCTAAGGTCTTGGTCTATAAGATTGCTCTGAAGCGGGGAATTAGTTTGATGGATATGTCTTAATTTTCAAAGTGCGAGGGAATCAATTTATAAATCAACAGACTATCTTTTGAATTGCTTCACCTTTCGTTATTAGTTTGTAAAGTTATTGGTTCAATCTGGTGCATCAGTCCAAACTTAAGGGTCAGGAATCGGTTTCTATCTGTTGCCAATTGACCTTACATCTACCGAATACCGCCCTCACCCCTAGCCCCTCTCCCAAAAGGTGAGAGGGGAAAAAGAAATTAGTCTTACTCCCCTTCTCCCTTAATGGGAGAGGGGGTTGGGGGGTGAGGGTCTTGTGAGTCACTTACTAATTGCCGAACCGACTAGGATTCAAGGCTTGCATAGTTTCCTGAGTGGATGCAGTGGGAGCGCTGACATGGGTTGCGAACAAAGTCGCTAAACCTGGGACATAGGCAAAAGGTGTCGTAAATCCCGTAAATAAATGTACGTTACTGGGTTCTGGGAATGCCCCCACTAAAGGCAAACTATCCTGACTAAATGCCACAATGCTGTGATACCAATGGGCAGGCAGTTGGCTCAATTGCGGTAAGAGAGCTTGCAGTCCTTCCCGTAGGATCATTTCGCTCTGGTGCGGGTCAATCACTAAATCCGGATTGCTATGGACGCGGCTCACTTGACCAAATCGCAATCTGCCATCCCTAAAAGGAATTGCGCCAATGTCAAGGGAAGGGGGTAAAAATTCGTGATTCTTGGCTTGCCAATGGTCTGTCTGATCCGCAGCAGTAGCAGCAGATTCAATGGCAAACCGATCCGTCACCGCTGGTAAAATCATGGCTTTGGGAGAGAGGACTGACGCTGAGGACAACGCTAGGGGCGACAGTTCCAATACTTCTGCATGGGTGAAATAAATCCCCGACCCTAGGCTAGGCATTCCTGATTCCTGTAATAACCGTCGGGACCAGCCGCCGCCACAAATCCCCAAATCCATGCCGTAAAAATCCCCCCGATCCGTTTCTACCCCCACAACACGGCAACCGTCACGTTTTAGGGCTGTCACCCGTGCAGTAATGATCGTCCCCCCCAAGCGCTGAAAACTTTGCAGATAACCTTGGACTAATTTAATCGGGTGAATATGACCATGTTTTGCTAACAATGCCCCCCCTAATACCGCTGGCTGCGCTTGGGCTAGGGCTGGCTCTAGCTCAATCACTTCAGCGCGGCTTAACCAAGGTAATTTAATTCCTGATGTACTGCCTGAGGTATTTCCTGCTGTGGTGGGTGAATCATCCGCCGGATCATGGGCAAATAATTCAGGAATTGGCGCAGCTTCACCGACGGTTAGCAGTAAATCTATGGTGCGTAATTCCAGATCGGTGAGGGTATCACTGACTAATTCCGTGGCTAGTTCGGCATAACGTCGCCAACTCTGCCGCGCTAGTCCTGCCATGATTGGATTCTGGGCAACCCAATAGGGAATCCCCCCATAACTGGTACTGGTGGCAGTGGTTAGATCCGGTGGCAATGGTGACAAAGGCTGGGGTTCTACTACCGCCACTGCCAGTCCAGTTTTTTGCAGTTCATAAGCCAAGGCAGCGCCAGTAAGTCCACCACCGATTACCAGCCAGTCATAGGTGTTTGTCATGGGTTATTTAGGATAAAGATTCTCGGGCAATTTTGACTGCAACCACAAAGCTCACGACACTGACCGGTAAGCTTACCCCCAGAATTGCCCAAGTGTTAGTTACGCCCCAGTCAGGTTGTCCGGAGGTTAGTTCAAAAATGCAGCCCACAAAAGCAATGGTCGCAATGATCGAAACGAGGAGTAAAATTTGCGCTTTAGGACTGTACATAGTTGGTTAAAGTCAAGGTTAATTAAGTGATGGCTAACAAATAAATTTAGTAAATGATTTGTCGGGTTTGTCGCATCAATCAAAGTTGATCAATTC
The DNA here is from genome assembly GCA_044358815.1 of Pseudanabaenaceae cyanobacterium. Taxonomy (GTDB): domain Bacteria; phylum Cyanobacteriota; class Cyanobacteriia; order Pseudanabaenales; family Pseudanabaenaceae; genus JBAXSK01. The sequence continues at coordinate 14,074 of JBIKNH010000028.1, forward strand.
GATGAGCAAATTTTACCAGTATATAAAATTCCCCCTCAATTACAGCTAAGGCAATTAGGGGGAATTTATTTTTTATGTCATGAGGCAGTCAGGATGACCGCTCCACTAGCTAGCTCTTGATCTAGCTACTAATTACATTAGGCTCCATCGTGCGGTACAACTTCGCCCCTACTGCCCGCAATTTGCCCTCGATGTTGTCATAGCCGCGATCCAAGTGATGTAAACCAGAAACCACCGTTTCACCGTCAGCCGCTAGACCCGCCAACACCAAAGCCGCAGAAGCCCGTAAGTCCGTCGCTACCACTGGCGCACCGGATAAAATTGGTACTCCTGTAACCACTGCCACATTACCCTTGAGGCGAATATTTGCCCCCATGCGACTCAGTTCAGCGACGTGTTGTAGACGATTTTCAAACACGGTTTCAGTAATTACGCTATTACCTTCGCACACCGACAGCAGAGCCATGAATTGCGCCTGCATATCTGTGGGGAAACCAGGATAAGGCAAAGTTTCAATGTCTGTGCCGCGATAGCCCCCTTGACCAATCACCCGTAATACATTGGGTGCTTCGTTGACGATCTTTACGCCGATCTCTTCTAACTTGGCGATCGCCGCCCGTAAATGTCCTGGTATGACGGGACCCACCGTCAAATCAGAACCAGTGATCGCTGCTGCCACCATAAACGTTGCGGCTTCAACCCGATCCGGAATAGCAGCAAAATCCACGCCGTGCAACCGTTCCACCCCATTAATCACAATGGTTTTTGTGCCTGCTCCGGCGATATTTGCCCCCATTGCTCGACACATATCCGCCAAGTCTACGACCTCCGGCTCTTGGGCAGCATTTTCGATAATCGTCTCACCTTCGGCAAGGGTGGCAGCCATCATCAGGGTTTCCGTTGCACCAACACTGGGGCAATCTAGGTAAATTTTTGCACCCCGTAGCCGTCCATCGCGATGTTTGGCATGGGCTTCAACGATCCCGTGATGAATTTGTACATCTGCCCCTAGCAATTGCAAGCCCCGCACATGGAGATCCACTGGTCTGGCACCAATGGCACAGCCCCCTGGCAATGGCATCCGTACCGATCCCAACCGCGCCAACATCGAACCAATGGCAAAAAAGCTCGCCCGTAATTTACTGACCAAATCATAGGGGGCGGCATTAGTAGCAATGTGACTGGGATCAACCAGTACCGCATCACCGTCACGACGGACCCCAACCCCCAAAGCGGTCAAAATATCACTAAACCGCTGGACATCCGCCAGCATGGGCACATTACTAATGCGACAAGGTTCCGATGCCAACAAAGTCCCCGCCATCAATGCCAAGATTGAATTTTTTGCCCCACCAACTTGTAAATGTCCCGCTAGAGGTGCTCGTCCTGTGATGCGTAAAACTGGTACTTCGACCGCCATAGAATCATGATGCGACATAGTTTCTGGAGCTTCTGGATAATGGTTAGAATGAGCAACAGGCAGATCAAAACTATTCTTTAGAGGGGGGCTTTTTGGTATGGTCATGGAAAGGGTCTATGGGTTTAAGCTAGAAGATAGTTTCATGGTTCTAAAAAGTAGTTTTAGTCATGATTTAACCGGATGCGGTTAGCTGAGAACATAATAATTAACTGGTTACTTAATTCAGTTAATTTATGCATTTAACTTATGGATTAATCAAGTTTTTCCTGATGTTACTTAATCTGAGGTTCACAAACGAATCTTGACGACTAAACAGACTATTAACTGGGTCTTTACCCTAGCAGTCAATCTGTCCAGACCTTCAAGCAGCAGGTGGTTTGGCTGAAAAACCTATTAGAAATCTAACTGTATTGTTGGTAATTATGCAATTGTCTAAAGAAGTTGATTTGATTTAGCACTTTGATTTACATTACGATTGAGCTTTTAACTCAGGATGATTTTGCCAAAGACAACAACACAATAGCAACATTTCATGGCAACACTTCATGGCGACATTTCATAGAGATACTTAGTCGGGATATTTCATCACAAATACTCACATAATAAAACTGTCTCCTGATCTCTAGATGTCTCCAAGAATTGATCACTATTGATCACTGTGAAGCCAAATCAGAATTTGTCAGCAAATCCAGTGATAGGTTGATGATTCCGTGATTAGGATCAGCGGAAATGCACACCACAACGTACTATTAGAGACGTACCATTAACAAGTATCTGGGTTGGGAATATGCTGATTTATAGGGTCTAGGCTGAAATCTAGACAAGTATTGCCAGAATTTGCCTGACTAGGACTGACTGGCCAGCATGATTTGGCTAGGGCACCGACAGATTCCCAGAAGCCTGACCAGACAATTACCCAAATAACTCCCTAAACAATCTAAACAGTAAGTGTATTTACTCATTATCCGTGATGAGGAACCATCAGAATATAGCAAATAACACAGTCGATCCCACAAACAACTCTAAGGAGCAGAAATTTTGGGGTGCCCTGAAACATTTAAACCGTTGGCAATGGATGCAAACTAAATTGATGAAATGGACACAAATTAAGGCATTGCAGCGGCACATGGTTTGGTTTGCCATAGGAACATGGCTGTTTGTGGCGTTGTTAGGTGGTTGTAGCAGTTTAGGTAATGGCTCAGGGAGTCGGGGGCGCGGCATCAATACCCCACTCAGTTTGACCGTGCCCAATCCCAGTCGGATTGTGATTGGGACAACTAGCAAAGTGCGTACCCTCGATCCGGCGGATGCTGACGGGTTCTTTGCATCAAATATTCTTTATAATGTCGCCGAAAGTTTATATTCTTATAAGCCAGGCACCACGGAATTAATTCCCAAGCTAGCCAGTGATTTTCCGACGGTGAGCGAAGATGGTTTGTCTTACACCATTCCTTTGCGCTCTGGGGTGAAGTTCCATGATCGGACAGATTTTAATGCCCATACGATGAAGTTTGCCCTAGAGCGATTCATTACGGCTAAGGGTGCGCCTTCCTATTTACTCGCGGACGTAATTGACAGTATTAGTGTCCCTGAGCCGATGCAGTTAGTGATTCGGCTCAAAAAGCCTTTACCTGCTTTTCCCCGTGTTCTGGCTTTTACTGGGGCAGCGGCAATTTCGCCCCATGTCTACAAGCGGGTCAAAGATCCCAAAACGGGACAATTTCTATTTGTACCGGATCAAATCATTGGTACTGGTCCCTATCAGTTGACCCAATACCAAGATGGCAGTTATTTACGGTTGGATGCTTTTCCCGACTATTGGGGTAAGAAGCCTGTGAATCGTGGGGTTGATATTCAGTTTTTCAGTTCAGCATCTAATTTGATTAATGCCTTTAAAACTAAGGCGATTGATTTAGCATTCCAAACACCGACTCCGTTACAGATTCGCAATCTCCAAAATAATGCCGCTGAAAATGGTTGGAGTGTTGTCACTGGCAAGGGTCCGACGATTCTCTATATGTCCCTGAATACCCGCCAAGCCCCTTTAAATGATGTACGGGTGCGCCAAGCTTTAGCTGCTGCGGTGGATCGTCCTTTGCTCAAAGACCGCGTATTTTTAGGGCAAAGGGAACCAGTTTATAGTTTATTGCCAGCAACTTTCGGCAGTTATAAACCAGCCTTCCAAGAAAAATACGGTGATGCCAATGGCAAAATAGCACGGCAGTTACTCCAAGAGGCGGGTTATTCTGATGATAATCCGGTACAGCTATCAATTTGGTATACCCCCAAATACGGCGGTAATGGCGACCTGGTGGCAAGTACGCTCAAAGCTTCCCTAGAGCGCACTATGGGCAAAATCGCCCGCATCAAAACTGAACGAGTGGAGAACAGCGTCGGTTATTCGTTCCTAGAAAGAGGCGCTTATCCGATTTATTTATTGGATTGGATTCCAGATATTCTCGATGCCGATAATTTCCTATCACCGTTCCTAGACTGTGCCACACCGAAGGGTAATACCTGTGAAAAGGGACAGAGCCAATATCAAGGCTCTTTCTATTACAATGAAGAAGTCCAAACCCTCTTAAATCGCCAAAAGGCAGAAAAAGATGGGGATGAGCGGCGCAAACTGGTATTTCAGATTCAGGATTTAGTGGCGCGAGATGTGCCTTTTATTCCCCTGTGGCAAAATAAAGAATATATTTTTGTTCAGAAAGGCTTACAGGGTGTGAGTTTGGAACCGAGCCAACAGTTGACTTACGGTAATATCCAGAAGGATAGCCCTAATACTTCGAGTTAATTCAGGTGAGTTCTACTTAGCGAATCTAGTTTTTTGACCCTACCTATGGCTCAAGCAAAAAATTCCCATTCTGCAAACCATAAAGGAAATAAAGCCCATTTACCGCAAAAGGATTGTCTGGTTTGTCAGCGTCCCTTCAGTTGGCGGAAGAAATGGGCAGACTGTTGGGACGAAGTAAAATATTGTTCGGAACGCTGTCGCCGCCAAAAGTGATGCAAACTCAATTCAGTAACACTAATTCTCCCTAAAGAATCTGTTCTATGCCATCTGCGAAACATAATTAATGATCAGAGTAATCAGAACTATGATCAAGATTTACACTGCTTCTGCCATAGTTCAGTCATGGTTAGATCGCCATAACTCTTCTGTCATCGCGCCATTAGTCCCGATAGTCCCGACATTAAGAGCACCATTATTTGTGTGTGTATTGGGCTTCACAGCAACGGCATTGATTGAAGGCATTTCTGCTGCTGGTGCCACCGCCGCTGCTCGCACTACTACTGCCATTGCCGATGCTGAATTTTTAGCCCTTGGGGAAACCATTTCCTTTCCTTTGCCACCACTAATTGCCGGAGCTTCCCCAGTCTTAATTAGTCGAGCCGTCATTGCTGAACTGGGCATACCCCATCTAGTAGTTGATGCGGGATTACCCATTAAGCCAACGATTCCCCATCTTGGTTTGGGCGATACTCCCGCTCAATGTTTATCCACAGGTCAAGCGTTACCACGAGATACCGTCATAGATTTATTTTGGCGGGGCTATCATCAAGGGGAAACTTGGGCGAATGGTGATGCAGATTATTTGATTTTGAGTGAATGTGTCGTGGGGGGAACTACCACAGCCTTGGGAGTCTTGACTGGTTTAGGTTTTGCTGCCCATGAAAAAGTTAACAGTTCCCATCCCACCTGTAACCATGCCCAAAAATGGCAGTTAGTACAGCAAGGACTCAGTGCCGCTGGTTTGGTCGGTACTGATCTAAATTCCGCTGATCTAAATCCCTTCATAGATCCCTTCGATATTGTGGCGGCAGTGGGGGACCCGATGCAAATCACTGTGGCGGGGATGGTCTTAGGCGCAACTTGCCCACCGGAAAATCTGGCGGGTAAAGATGTTCTTTTAGCGGGGGGAACTCAGATGTTAGCGGTTTATGCCTTAGCGGTCCGCCTTGCGAAGATATTAAATTTGCCTTGGCGACCGGAGCGGGTCATTGTGGGTACTACTCGCTGGGTGGCAGAAGATCCCACTGGTAATACCGTAGCACTGGCAAAAATTCTTGGTGATGTGCCCCTAGTTGCAACCCAGTTAAGTTTTGCCGCGTCGGTCCATGAGCAACTCCGCGCCTATGAACGAGGTTTTGTGAAAGAGGGGGTAGGAGCCGGAGGAGCCGCTATCGCTGCGAGTCTGTGGGCAAACTGGGGACAAGCCGAACTTTTAGCCGCCGTAGAAAAGCAAATGACTCAAGTTAAAGCAGTGCGAATGAAATCTGTATCAGAAAAAGTCTGAATTCCCAATAGGTAATCAAACTTGAAATTTATAGTTTAAATGCCAAAACCCCGCCCATAACCAAATCAGTTAAGAGGACGGGGTTTTGACAAGTAAATTTGATAAGTAGATTTGACAGGTAAATCTTTAGTGAGAAAACAGTCCTTGAAATATTGCAGATATCAAGGGCTATTAGGCAGTAAAGCTAATTCTGCGGGGTCATGATTGGGATTCATGAACTAATGGTCTTGTTTTGGTTAACCAGCCTAGACGTAAGCGCTCTGGAAGCCCCACCACAGCAAAGCCGCGATGGTACTGAGGATCAACAAGCTAGAGATGAAAATGACTAGGGGACTGTCAGCATCGTTGAACTTCATGATGCCGCGATTAAAGTCTGACATATAAGTATTACTGAACGCAGTGATTAGAGTTATAAAAGTAAACGCTCCGCCATTATTTTATTGTGTTTACTTCTCTTTAATTCTGTAATTTTATAAAGGAAATCCCAATATTCTCTCTATGATTTCTCTATTACTAATTGGTTTAGGCTGATGATATGGATTGACTCAACCTGTGTTCTCCATCCTATGCTCAATCTGATATTCAGTCTGACTTAGCCTCTAACCTAGTAATACCAGCGGAAATAAGTTGATCCAACCATCGCTACTGACCGGACAACTCCTTTTTAACTCATCTTCAGATTTTGGTGATGAGAATATATGCTGGGAAATATGCCATTAGGTTTCGCCAATCACCGCATTTTTTAACAATCTTTTCTCTAACCATTTTCTAAACATCTTTTTGCCATTCCCTTTCTAGCAGATCTTTCTGGAACTATTTTCTTGGTCATTTTTTAAATCACCCCCTTTACAACCACCCTAAAAATTTATGTATTTCCATCAAATTTTGGCTAACTTATTCAGCGATCCCGCCACAATGACATTTTTTCAAGTGGGTATTGTCGGCGCTTGGTTGGGATTGGTATTTGGTGCAGCGGCTTTGGCTCACCTGTGGCGATGGGATGGTGAACTAGTCCGGAAAGTGGTCCACATTGGGGTGGGCAATGTAATTCTTTTGGCATGGTGGCTGCAATTACCTGGCTGGCTCTGCACCACAGCAGGGGTGATTTTCACAATTTTGGCTCTAGTGGCGCAGGTTTTCCCAGTGTTACCGATGCTCGACAATGTGAAGCGCAAAACCCACGGCGTGTTTTACTATGCCCTCAGCATCACGATTTTAGTCACGATATTTTGGGGGATCGGTCAGCCCGTCTATGCGGCAATGGGGATCATGGTGATGACTTGGGGCGATGGCATGGCGGCTCTGGTGGGGCAAAGATTTGGGCGACATACTTATACAGTCATGGGCAAGCGACGTAGTTGGGAAGGCTCACTGACTATGGCGGCGGTAAGTTATGGGTGTATTTTGGGGCTGTGGGCGCTCAGTGGCGGTCATGGTGACTTAACTGGTGTTACTAGCAGTATTTCGGCAATTTTCGAGGGGGCAATTATGGCAAAAATGACCACATTGGCGATCATTGCCGCCATCTTAGAGGCAGTGTCCCCTGGTGGTTTAGATAATTTATTAGTGCCTTTGATCGTGTCAGGATTAAGTTATTGGTGGCTCTGTTTTTAAGATTTTTATTTAATATATTTTGGACTAAATTCTTGACAAGTTTAATTAACTGAAATTAACAGCATTAATTAACGGAACTTTTTGTCTTGTAATGCACTGCCAATCCCCTGCAAAATACCACGACCAATCAGCCCTAAACCTCGCCCCACTACATTAGTTAAAACATACACTAACCCACTTCCCACCAGGGAAAAAATCGCCTTTAATCTTGGGGTTAAAGCATCTTGTAATTCCAATGCCAAAGTAACCATAAACCTTGCTCCCTCTAGCTCTTGTAATTCTGTTTTTCGAGGGGCATAAATTTCTAAAGTACGGATGCCAAACTCAGTCAAAGTATAGACAGTATAACGACTTTCAAAAATTGCCTGAGGCTCATCAAAATATTTAGCGCGACGATATTTCCACGTCAATTCATTGCGAAAATGTTCCACCTCCCTAGTAGGCATTAAACGCCGATCATAGAGCTTACTTTTAATTTCTTCCAGATTACCTAAATGATTTAAAATTGGCTGCATCACAGCATTTGCGACAGTGATAATTAAATTTTCAAGGAGAACTTGGGCACGGCGTAACGCTTCAGCACTACCTACTTGATAGCCCACATTATCAATTATTAACTGATGTTCAAAGAACAAGTGCGCTAATAGTTCTGTCACGTAAGGAATCTTATGCAAAAGCTCCTGCTCAATCAAAGTTTGATCAGCCAAAATAATACTTAAAATCGAAGTGCCAGGCGGTAAATATTCTGGAACCATGCGCCCCTGATTCATAAACTGATTAATCACCGTATATTGCCCTAACAAATCAGTCACAGCTTTACGCCACACACTTGTGAGTAAAATAAAAATCTGTGGATTTAACTCATCGACATTGTTAGTATGCTGACGTAGTTCTTGAAACTGATCAGCACAGGTTTTAGTAACAAAATAAAGCAATTCGCGCCGCTTACTTTCCTGCAAAATATCAATTTCCAAAGGCAATAAATTCAAATTCCGCAAAGGGTTATTTAACTTTTTTAAAACCTGTTCAAAAATTAAAGATTCGGCAATAATACCTTTTTGTCCCCCTAAATTTGCGTCCCCCAAATCTACTTCTCTCGAGTCTGCCCAATCCGGTATATCCGCACGATAGTCACGGGATGGCTTTGGCAAAGGTGACGGATTAGGCTGGGGTATCCCCGGCAACAAATGATCCGCCAACCACTGCACCGCTGCCAACTCCCGCCGTTGACCCTCCAAAACCGCACGCATCATCCCTTCCGGTAATTCCTGCAACTGATTTTCCACCAGTGCCAAATTCTGGGCCAGCCGCTGCCGACTTTGTGCCCCCCAGCGATATGGCCACAACCGCCACCCTGATACCCCCGATAAACTTATTTCAGCACCTAACCCAGAATTTGCAACTAAAGCTTGCCCTCCCTGCCAATAAATACTGAAATATTTCTCACCAGCCCGCAGACAACCTAGCGCCGCCAAAAGCTCATCAGTGACTTTTGACTTCAGACAACAACCCACCACCCCCATGCCTTGCAACTGAGACACATTGGCTGTGGTTGCCGTCGCCCCCAACACCAAGACTTTGAGCCAACTATAGTGATGACGGATATAACCTAAAATTTCCCAGCCATTACCACCGCCCCAGTCCAAATCCAACAATAAAACCAGTCGATTAATCGCTAAATTACGACGATTAAAGTCATCGTTAACCCAGTGATCACTACTGGCAAACCTTAAATTATTAGAACTATTGCGTCGCTGCTTTTGCCCAGAAAACCACCGATTTTTGCCGCCACTCTCCTCCACATAGCGGGTCAAAATCACATCTAATTCCACCGTACTAGCCGTAGTTGTTAAAGGGAGGGATTCCTTAGCTAGATAGGACTCCAACCCCATTTGCCAAACTAAATCATCCGTGAGTAATACCAATTCCATAGGGACTTATTTCGTAAATCTTTAACGGCTGCGAAAAAGCTAACATTACGCCAAATTATTATTTCTAATAATTGCCATGACTACGGACTAAATATCAGTAATTTAATTATTTAAGTTAATCCTTAAATCCATGAAATTAATTAACAAATAAATTACTTAACAATAGTATGAGCCAACAGTTTCCAAGCTGACGATGTATAACCCTATGATTATTATTGATAGGACTCTATTTTCACACTTTTTAAGCACAATAACTATAAGAATTAAACCCCTAACTACTTAGCCCATCAATTAGTGAAACTTTTATAGTCCGAGTCGGTCTTTCAAGAGAATGCATGGATTTAGGAGGCAAAACATGCGTTACGGTTCATTTATGAGACATATTCTGACCGCTTGCTTTACTTATTTGTGGATTTGGTTCGCTCTAGGTTTATCTGGCTTGATTTTCATTTTATTCGGGATTATTTCCCAAATGCAATGGTTTATCCTGCCGCTGCTATTACCCATGGTACGCTTAGGCGGCATTTTATTACTAACCCTCAGCATGGCGATTTTATATGAGGGTTGGCGCAATTGACTATCGTTTAACTGACCGTTATCAGTTTGATTGTTGATCTCCCGCAAACTTGATTTGTTTGAAATCTGAGCAAATCCATCAAAAAATTGTCAAGTAACCTAGATTTAATCCAGCCCCTCTAGACTAGGGGCAGATCTGCAAATTCTGTCCCCTACCGTCTAGACAAGCCCCCCAAAAACCCATACAATATCCCAGCAAATTATCCATTGCATTAGACTAAAACAGTATCCCTGATCGGTTTGCAGCCCTAGGAGGTCACTATTCCTGAACCAATAATCCTCACAGTAAGCCTGCGGGGTAGCCGCGAGATTAAAGAGAATTACCAAATTCTGCGCCTCACAGGACTTTTAGATGCCTTCTCAGAGCCAGCTTTTCGCAAGGTGGTCAGCAAGTGCATTGAAGAAGGACCCGTAAATGTTATTTTAGACCTGTCAACTATTGACTTCATCGATAGTTCTGGCTTGGGGATCTTAGTGCAAATGGCGAAGAAAACCTCAAACCAAAAGGGTGTCTTGCAAATTATTACTAACCCTCGCGTGACCCAAACCGTCAAGCTAGTGCGTTTAGAACAGTTCCTGTCCTTACAACCATCCCTTGAAGCTGCCTTGGCTCGGCTCGAAGAGACCAGTAACAAGTAGTTGTTGACCCATCATTAATCGGATTTCTGTCGTAATCTAGACTAAAAATCTTCATTTTTTTTGGTTACTAATTTCAGTTGCTAATGTAATCAACCTAAATATCTCAAATACCTTGTGTCCATTACACTTAATGACTAATTCTTGAAGTTAATTACACCCTAGTTGTGGTTGATTTCATCGGTCTGGTGTGCTGCTAGCTTCAAGGTTGCAGAAGTTAGGTTGCTTTTTGCTCTGATTGATTTGGTTTAGCCACGGCTCTAACCTAGAATTACCAAACTGAAACGTCAATTCGGAATACATCAATAAAAGTCTTTAGAGCTACTGGGTAGCGGGTAAGAAATGGGGTCAAATACCCGAACTGTAGATCATAAATTCTTACACGAATGTTTACATGAATATTTAGTGATAATTATTAGATTCTGTTAGATTACGATTTTTTCCATCATTTGGTTATAGTGTTTTGATGATCAGAAGTTAACCACTTAACCACTTTTTAATGTGGGTATGCCGTAATCATCCATCTTGGAACTTTTGAGCAATCGGGCACTATAACCTTCTGGTGTCACGGCGCAAGTGACTCGTCAGAGGATTATTTCACAATTAACTCAACCGCACATAACTCAACCGCACACTTAACAGCATTACAAAACATGACAGATGGGGGAAATAATTCCTTAAGTACTTTTGATATTACCTATCCTCCCTGTCTGCATCAGCCAATGACTAGGCAGCAAATTGCTGAAGTGCCAACCTCAGCCTTAGCTTATTTGGGGGATGCGGTTTATGAGCTTTACGTGCGGTTACACTACCTCATGCCGCCCAAAACCCCCAAAGGCTACCATCGGGCGGTTACTGCCCAAGTAAGAGCCGAACAACAGGCAGCGTTTCTAGATACCCTTGATTTGACTCCTGAAGAGCAGGAGGTGGTGCGCCGTGGGCGTAATGCGGCTGGACCACCCTCCCGTCGGCTTGCTCCTGAAATTTATCAGAGGGCGACAGGGTTAGAAGCATTGGTTGGTTACTTGTATTTAAGCAATCCTGAACGACTCACACAAATTTTAGATCAACTCTTGGGACAACTCATTTCCCCAAGCTCCTCAGACTACATCGGAGAATAATTTTTCATGAAAATATATCGTGGCAAAAGTGGCAGCGGCAAAGGCGGCAAGCGAGACGATAAACGCAACGACAGCCGTAATGATAGTCGCAGTGATAGCCGTGGCGACAGTCGTTATGATCGGGATCGATCCCCCCGTGGTCGTGATGAAACCAGAGGCGGTGGTTATGGTGGCGCAAAATCAGGACGGGATCGCCGCGATGATTTCGGTCCTCGGGAAAGTTATGATCGCCGTGAGCGGTCTGGTTCTGGCAATTTTGAGAAACCCAAATTTGACAAGCCCAAATTCGAGAAGCCTAAGTTTGAGAAAAAATTTGATAAGGGTGGATTTGAGAAGCCAAGCTTTGAGAAACCCAAATTTGACAAGCCGAAGTTTGAGAAAGGTAAATTTGATAAACCCCAGTTTAGGGATCGGGATCGTCCCCAGTTTGGTGGTTCCGATGGTAGACCAGAGCGTCGAGACGAGCGCCGTGATGATTATCGGGGCAGCTACAGAGATGATGCACCCCGTTTAGGCAGTGGTGACGGAGCCACTGGTAAAAAATTCACGCCCCGTCGTCGTGATGACTGGCAGCCCGATGCAGCGACAGATGACAGTTTTGATAGTTATCAAAGTTGGGATGATGATCAAGACTTTGACAGCGAACAGCCGCGCCAACGCCGTGAAGCCCCAAAACTACAACGGGACAGCGCCCCCAGAAAAGAGTATGGCTCTAGTGGTGGCTCTGGTTATGGCGGTGGCAAATATGATCAGCCCCGTCGTGAGAGTCGCGAAGGTAATTGGGAAAGCAAGCGGGAAGGCAAGCGAGATGATTTCCGTGATGGCTCTCGATCCGGCGGTAGATTTGAGAAGGACAAATTTGAGAAGGGCAAATTTGGCAAAGATCGCCCCAACGATAAATTCAGCAAACCTCGTTATGGTAGCGGTCCTAGCAGAGGTGAGGTCAGTGGCGGCAGCATTTATGCAGGCAGCTATAAACCAAGACAAGAGCGCGATCCCCGTAGCCAAGAATTTAGTACCCCTCGGCATGAAGCCCCCCAAGGAGACACTGATCCCGATAATGAAGGTTTGATCTATGGTCGTCATCCGGCTCAGGCAGTGCTAGCCAGTGACCGCACCATTAACCGTGTCTGGATTACGCCTCAGTTGCGTTACTCCGCTGATTTCCTGCCCTTGATTGATGAGGCAAAAGCTTCAGGGGCGGTCATTGCCGAAGTCGAAAATAAACGGCTTGACCACTTGACCAACAACGCCCGTCACCAAGGGGTTGCGGTGCAGGTTTCTGCCCATGAATATATGGAACTGGCGGATCTGATCGAGCAGGCAAAGACGAAAACCCCTCAGCCAGTGATTTTGGTGATTGATGGCATTACTGATCCCCAGAATTTAGGAGCGATTGTTCGCAGTGCCGCAGGCTTAGGCGCTCAAGGAATTATCATTCCCCAACGGCGGGCTGTGGGCATTACTTCCACTGTAGCGAAAGTAGCCGCTGGAACCCTTGATGATGTGCCCATTGCTAGGGTAGTCAATCTCACCCGTGCCATTGAACAGCTTAAAGAAAGCGGTTTCTGGATTTATGGCACCGTAGCCGATGGTGGGGATGCCATCTATCGCGTCAAGTTTTCTGGAGCGATCGCCTTGGTGATTGGCGGTGAAGGGAATGGCTTAAGTCTCTTGGTGCAAAAGAACTGTGATGTTCTAGTTTCTATTCCTTTAGACGGAAAAGTGGAAAGCCTCAACGCTTCCGTTGCCACAGGAATGGCTCTGTATGAGATTTATCGGCAACGGTGGGTGAATACGTTAACCCTGAACACTTTGCCTTAATACCCCGTTTTACGTTATATAACGAAATACATGTTTGTTATTTCAACAAAATGTAAGCTAGTGTAAGTTTTTGTAACGGTTCAGACATAGGTGGTAACGTGTTAGAAAACTTTTGGATGGGACTGCTAGAAATGCTTGGTCTAGCGGTCTGGATTGAAATTACGACTGAATCACCGCGCTGTACTTACTACTTTGGCCCATTTGCTAATGAAAGTGAGGCTGAGACGGCCAAGTTTGGTTACATCGAAGATTTAGAGGCGGAAGGCGCTACCGGTCTAATTGCACTGGTAAAGCGTTGTAAGCCCGAACAACTAACTGTTTATGATGAATCCACAGATTCATTGGGGTTTAAAGTAAAAGGCGCTGCAACCTTTGCTAGTTAGTTCTAGTTAGTTTAGGTACTGAAAGCCAAACCAATTAATTCACCTGAGAAAGCCAGGGGCTATTACCTAAATTTGGTGTAGCCTCTGGCTTTTCCCTTGGCATATTTAGGGGCATTACTTATCTGTTCAATAACCTTTAAATACCGTTGCATAGCAATCCGTTTAGGATGTCAGTGAAACGATGAGAGACAACCCCTAAGATTAATTGACACTCCTCAGCCTGAAGGCGTGAGGATTCTTGGACTCACTATCGCCTGTAGGACTTGTCCTAGCATGGTCTTACTCAGTGATACCT
>JBIKNH010000187.1:0-8552 GCA_044358815.1 Pseudanabaenaceae cyanobacterium
CAATAACCGAGGCTGGGCAGCAGATCTTAAAACCTGTCGAAAGTAGTCCTCTGCCCTAATTTGCTCTCCCTTGGCATAATAAAACCGCCCAGCAAGCAGTTGCACCGTCGCTTCTTGGGGGAATTGAGACAATAGCTTAGTAAGGGTAGCTTGGGCGGCAACTAAGTCACCAGCCCCTAACTGCGCCTCACAAGTATTAATCTGTTCCTGCATCATGCTCTAGTGGCGGGAGAAAAGAACCCAGAAATAACCCAGAAAGAAATCAAACCATCACACAAACCTGACTCAAATCTTAGTCTCAAACGCCCTAAACCTGCGCCCTAGAACCGAAATCCTAAACCTGTTTGTACAGATGTGGCGGAACCCGAGCCACTGCGATAGGCATCAAAGGCAAAAATTACGTTGCCGAACAAGACCAAATTGCTATTCGGTAAAGTGTAGTCAATACCAGGTTGGATCACAAAACTGTTTTTATTACCGACGGGGGTAGGATCGACGGTATTAGACAGCGCCACCCCAGCACCTACATAAATGTCAGTGTCAAAGTTAAGGGGAATGTCAAAGGAAACCGTAGGCACAACGGCGGTACTGCTGCCGATCAAAATTTGGGTGCGGAGGGAGATCGGTATTTCCAAGAATTTATAGCGTCCGGCTAAAACTCCACCGGTGCGAGCACTTTCGCCAGCGCTGACGTTACCGCTAGATAAACCGAAACCACCACCAATACCCAAATAACTCCCATAGGCAGGCTGAGCCACTACCGGAGCAGCAAAGGTTTGGCTAGCTACTGCCACAGCCACCGTGCTGATCAATCCAAAGGCAAGGTTACAGGGTAAAGCTTTGGGCAAGAGTTGACGCATAGTTTGTCTCATGGTTTTAACCGGGGTGACAGGTTGAGGAGAAGGGTAAATGCTTAATAACTTGACCACAGTCTAGATCCAAATTTCTATCTAAATCTGGGCTGGTGTAAAGAGGGTTTATGAGACAGAGAGACTACCACAAGTTAGGCGATTTGACACATTTTGAGGCTAAAAATTTATTGATGATCTCTCCTGATACGGATCTGTGTCAATCTGTGCCAATTGAAAACCTGTCCTTAAGAGAAAATCACTTGGGGTAAAATTTTTTCCAGTCGTCGAACTTGGGGATGTGTTGGGTCTAAAGAGGGTGACTAGAAGCCTGATCCAAGAATAAACGATTAATTCTTATCCCATCACCAATCATAATTCCTGCTTTTGTCACCAATCATAATTACTCCCCATAACTCAGACTCATAATTCCTGGTGCGTACAATCCTGGTAATTACACCTGGTAATTACAATTGGGTTTTAACTCTCAAACCATTGATATAGACGGCAATCCCTAATTGAGCCGCAATTGCAACGGGCTGAGCAGTTCGTATAATTAACCCAGTGATTAAACGAACTCCTTAAAAAACATGGCCGTTAAAAACGAAGACCCACGGCGTTCCCGTTCGCGATTGATTGGTAATATCTTGTTGCTAATTGGTGCGGGTTTGCTGATTGTTAATATCTTTTTCCCTAACACCTTTGCACCCCCTGTGCCAAGAGTCCCCTATAGCTTGTTTGTCCATCAGGTAGAAGATGGCAATGTGAGTCGGGTCTTTATTGGACAGGATCTGATTACTTATCAATTGCGTAGTCCGGTGGATGGGCAGTCCTTAGACACAACTAAGACCCCTGACATTCTTTCCACTACGCCGATTTTTGACATGAAGTTGCCAGAGCGACTGGAACAATATGGGGTTGAGTTTGCAGCGGCTCCGGTACAAAAGGCTAACTGGTTCGGTACTTTGCTGAGTTGGGTCGCGCCACCGTTGATTTTTGTGGGGATTTTCCAGTTATTTAATCGCAATTCTGGGGCTGGCGGTCCAGGGGCATTACAAATCGGTAAGAGTAAAGCCAAAGCCTATGTGGAAGGTAGCGCCACTAAGACTTTATTCGCTGATGTGGCTGGGGTAGATGAAGCCAAACAGGAATTAGAAGAAATTGTTCAGTTTCTCAAAACCCCTGAAAAATACACCAAAATCGGCGCGAAAATTCCTAAAGGGGTGTTATTAGTCGGACCTCCTGGAACTGGGAAAACCTTACTGGCTAAGGCTGTGGCTGGGGAGGCTGGTGTACCATTCTTCAGTATTTCTGGTTCGGAATTTGTGGAATTATTCGTCGGGGTTGGTTCGGCACGGGTCAGAGATTTGTTTGAACAAGCCAAAAAACAATCTCCCTGTATTATCTTCATTGACGAATTAGATGCCATCGGTAAATCTCGCTCTAGTGGCGGTATGTACGGCGGTAATGATGAACGGGAACAAACCCTGAATCAGTTATTGACGGAAATGGACGGTTTCGGTGCTGAAGGAACTACGGTAATCGTTCTAGCAGCAACTAATCGCCCTGAAAGCCTTGATTCTGCGCTGTTGCGCCCTGGTCGGTTTGATCGTCAAGTTTTAGTGGATCGTCCTGACAAAATCGGTCGTGAAGCTATTCTACGCATCCATGCCCAAAAAGTTGCCCTAGATCCTGCGGTTGATCTGAAAGTGATTGCGGCTCGGACCCCAGGTTTTGCCGGTGCAGATTTAGCGAACTTAGTCAATGAAGCAACTTTGTTGGCAGCACGGGCAGGACGTGATACGGTGCAATTGGCTGATTTTGCTGAAGCCGTAGAGCGCGTGGTTTCTGGTTTACAGAAGAAGAGTCGCGTTCTCAATGAGCAAGAGAAACGGATTGTGGCTTATCACGAAGTTGGTCACGCAATTTTAGGGGCACTCAGTCCTGGCAGTGGCAAAGTCGAAAAGATTTCCATCGTACCCCGTGGGATGGCAGCTTTAGGTTACACGCTGCAATTACCAACGGAAGACCGGTTCTTGATGAGCAAAGAAGAAATGCAAGGACAAATTGCCACGCTTTTGGGTGGTCGTTCAGCGGAAGAGATTATCTTTAGCAGCATCACCACCGGAGCCGGCAATGACTTGCAACGGGCGACGGAAATGGCAGAGCAAATGGTAACTACCTATGGTATGAGCACCACTTTGGGACCTTTAGCCTTCCAGAAACGGGAAAACTCTTTCCTTGGTGGCATGGGTAGCGCTCGTAACTTCAGCGAGGCAACGGCAGAACTGATTGATAAGGAAATCAAAGAGATTGTAGAAAATGCTCACAATTACGCTTTGAGTGTTTTGCGATTGAACCACAGTTTATTAGTGGAAGTTTCTGAGAAGCTGCTAGAAGATGAGGTGATTGAAGGGGAAGCATTGCATCACTGGTTAGACCAAGTGCAAAAGCCTGAATTGGTTGCTGCCTAAATCTTCTAGAGTTCTCTTAATGTAGAAGCCAACTAAAATAACAACAAAATAACAACTAAAATCAGCCTTATCATACAGGTGTTCTCATCCCCAACTTATTCAATAAATTGGGGATTTTTGCTGACCTAACGCCCCAAAGCGTGCATCTCATTAATCACCTCAGTACATCTTTGGGTTAAAGCTTCCATCCCAGCGCGATCGCCATTGGCGGGAGGACTTAATGGCTCCCCAATCCGCACTGTCACTGGCGCAAAACGCGGAAATTTTTTCCCTTTCGGTAAGATTTTTTCCGTTCCCCAAATGCTCACAGGCAAAACCACCGCCTGACTTTTCGCTGCAATCAAAGCCGCTCCTAATTTCGGTGCCGTAATCGTACCGTCTGCCGTGCGCGTGCCTTGCAAGAATACTCCCGTTGCCCAACCTTCGCTTAATGCTTCCAATGCCGCCCGAATTGCTGCCCGATCCCCTGCGCCGCGTTTTACGGGATATGCACCATATAACCGAATTAGTGCTGCTAATATAGGATTCTTAAATAACTCTTCCTTAGCCATAAAAGCCACTGGTCGCCCCACACAATTAGAAATCATCGGCGGATCGAAATCACTCGCATGATTCATGACCACAATCACCTTACCTTTGCGGGGCACATGGTGCTGACCGTAGATCCGACAGCCGAAAAATAAATACATAATCGGACTAACAAACAGCCATTTCAACAAATGATATAAAATGAAACTGAGTAAAGATTCCCGTTCGCGATAGTTAGTAACGGCATCGGTTTCAGTAGTGCTAATGGGAGACATAGAGGAATAGGGGGCGCTAGATTTAGGCTAAATAGAGGGGAATGAGTCAGAATCAATCAGAATAAATTAGGAGGCGTTGGCATGAGTTAGTATCAGTCAGCATAGGTTTCAGATAGCCATTTTAGATCAGATGGTAGTCCTTCCCATGCGGCACTAATTAAACTTAATGCCACTAGGGGAGCCGTGACTGCGGCTAAGATACGTTTCCCTAAAGACACCGCCACAAATCCTTGAGCCATTGCCGCTGCCTCTTCCGTTGCTGTCCAACCTCCTTCTGGTCCAATCAGTACCGTAATAGAATCTATTCCCCTATGTCCATGATCAGAATGATGATTCGCGACAGGTTCCATAATTCTAGATCCCATGATGGATAATAAATGAGGTGCTTCATGGGTCACACAGATTAGATTAAGATGCCGTTCTATTAATACTAAATCTGAATCAGTACCGTAATTCTTCAGCCAATCACCATAGGACTGGGGACGATGGACCACAGGCACTACAGGACGATAAGCTAACTCGGCGGATTCTTCGGCGATGCGTTGCCAGCGGTCTTGTTTGCCATTGCTAGGGGGTGTATTTGGTTTAAGGACGGTGCGTTCTGTATATAGAGGATAAATTTCATGGACACCGATTTCCGTCCCTTGGCGAATTATATCTTCTAACCCATTCCCTTTGGGCATTCCTATGGCTAGTTTTAAATTAATAGATAATTCTCGATCATTCTCTAATGGCATGACTAATTGAAATTGCTCATCATTGATAATTTCTGCTTCCCACCATGCACAGAAATCATCACCGCGCTGAATAGCAACTTGTTCCTGAGGAATGATAGCAATAAACTTATCCCCTGCCTTGAGTCGCAACGCCCGCAATAAATACCGCTGTTGCTCTGGTAGTAAAGAGAGTACCTGTGCCGATTCAGGATAACCGTGATATTGCTCTGGTTTTAGGGTCAGCCGTTGCAGACGATGGGACATTAGAGAAGTAAATATTTAAATATATAGTGAATTAAAGAACTGAATCAGATGGCATGAATCGAAAATACGGAACCTCATCACCTGAAGTCTGTGGGAAGTCGGAGCCAAAAAATCATAGATTAACCCTGAGGCAAGCCATCAACCCTGACAGAAATACTCTATACCGTAGCAATGGTACAGACTCATATTAAGATTTTATATATTACGGCTCAAATAAGGAAAATTTATTGTATGGTTTCGACCCCAGATAAGACGGCAACACCGGCTTTTTGTGAAGGTATTCAGTATTTTGGTGAAGCCCTAGAAGGGTTTGATACCTATGGTCGTGTGCCAGTGGTGACCGCAGCGCAACCAGCCGTGACCGATGCCCATGATCCGGCGGCAGTTTTTCAGACTTTACTAGCGGCAGATGCTTTGCGCTATTTAACCTTACAAGTAACTGCTAGCAAGGCTTCAGGTCATCCTGGTGGGTTTGCTAGTTCGGCTGAAGCGGTGGCAGCGTGCTTCATGTTGGGACACAAAAATATGCCGACGGAAGTGGGGCATCATGCGCCAGGTTTTTACAGCGCGATGTTTTTGGATCAGTCCCTTGAAGCGATGGGCATTTCCACCGTGAGCCAATTGCGGGAAAGATTTCGGGAAAAACATGGTTTGCTGGGGCATTTGTCCGGCTATATTCCAGGGATTTTAGCTCCAGCGGGTCCCCTTGGTCAGGGACAACATTTCGCAATGGCAGGGGCGCTCTTGCATCCTGACAAGCTGTTCCCTTATACCTTGGGGGATGGCGGTATGGGCGAGCCTTATCCCTTAAGTTCTATGATGCATTTTAATACGGCATTCCCAAAAGCCACCAATTTCTTGCCGATTTTGGTGTGGAATGGCTATAGCCAAGA
Source organism: Pseudanabaenaceae cyanobacterium (assembly GCA_044358815.1). Lineage (GTDB taxonomy): Bacteria > Cyanobacteriota > Cyanobacteriia > Pseudanabaenales > Pseudanabaenaceae > JBAXSK01. The sequence continues at coordinate 5,999 of JBIKNH010000187.1, forward strand.
GCATCACAGCATGGTATCTACTAAGTCTAATCAGGCAATGCTAGATTATTGGCATGGTAATGGTTTTGCGAAAGTCGTCTTGATTGATGCGAAAGACTTCGATGATGTGAACCAAACCGGAGATTATGTCGATAGTACCGCATTCTCTTTGAACCAACGCTTAGCATTTACGGAAGCGGTTTTAGCCGGAGTTGACGAGGCGGCTAAAGCGGCTCTGAGTGGCACTTTGACGGTATTTATTATCAAGCAACTCAAAGGCGCTGGGGTCCATGCTCGCGGCGCAAAATCCCATAACCTCTATGCTCACCATACTCTTGATAATGCTGATGTGGTAGCAGGTTTAAAGAGTCGTGCCCTTTCCCCTGAAGCATGGCAAACCGTTCGTGATAACTTCGCTGCCGCTGGTGGTGGTTCTGCTTCCAAAATTGCCGTAACGGAATCTGTTTTACCGTTGCCAGATTTAGGAACCTTGCCCTTAGAAGAATATGCCGTGGGTGGTGAGCCAAAGATTTCTACCACAGCAATGGGGCGGATTGTCGGTCATGTGGGACAAGCCGATCCGCGTTTTGTGGTCACTAATGCCGACGGTAACGAAGCTTCTGGAATTGCTAACATTAACCAAGCTCTGAAGATCATTCACCCCACAGAAGACGCTCTCTATAATCAAACTCCCAATGGACAGGTTTATGAGCCTCTGAGTGAAGATGCCTGTGCTGGGCTGGCGGTAGGTTTAGCGTTGTTTGGAAGCCGTAGTTTGTGGTGTTCCTATGAATCCTTCGCAATTAACGGTTTACCCGTGTGGCAAACTGTGACGCAGGCAATGGCAGAATTACGTCGTCCTACCCCCGCAACGGTTTGTTTATTTACCGCTGGTGCTTTGGAACAGGGACGCAACGGCTGGACGCACCAACGCCCTGAAGTGGAAGCTTATTTCGCGGCAATGATGCGTAATGGCAATGTGTTTCCGTTATTCCCACCGGATGCCAACAGTACCCAAGCCTGTTATGAATGGGCATTGGCACAGAAAAATAAAGGCGTGGTGATTACCGCGAGTAAGTCTCCTTTACCAATTCGGACTACTTTCGCGCAAACCCGTCAGGCATTGACCGATGGCGCAATTCTCTTGCAAGAAACTCGCGTTGGTTCCCAAACCGTCACATTTGCTGTCATTGGGGACATGATGCTTTTACCTGTATACGAAGCTGCTCAAGCCTTGGCAGATCGTGGGATTGGTTCCCGAATTGTGTCGGTAGTGAGTCCGCGTCGGTTGTACCGTCCTAGTGATGTGGCGTGGGATACCTGCTCAGAAGCCGATGGTACTTTCCTCAGTGATGCACAATTTAACGAATTGTTTGCTGGGGATGCTTTGGTGGGTGTTGCTGGTGGTGCAGCAGGTATGTTGGAACCAGTGATGTTACGGAGCCGTTTAAACCGCGATGTTTTGGCATGGAAGCGCGGCGAAACCACAGCTTCTGCAAATCAGTTATTTGATTTCAATGGCTTGGATGCAGTAACCATTGCCAAGCGAGCCGAAGCTTTGCTGGGTTAGATTTGAGCTTAAATCCCTCACCCCGACTATATGAGGTGAGGGATTTTGAGAAGCAGTATATTTAAGAATGATGTTTAGGAATTTCTAAGCATCATCTAAGGCAATACCCAACTCTTGCAATTTAGCCGCCAGCCGATCAGCCCTAGCTTTTTCTTGGGCTAGTTGTTGATTGGCTGCCTCTGCCCGTTCACTAGCTGCTTCTGCCCTTTGTTTCGCCGCGATCATCTCACTCTGCAACTCTTCAGGCGTGAGTAATTTTTCACCATTATCAAGACGATAGAAGCTAATCAAATATTGATCGGGCTGTAATTTCAGTCGTAATACTTCGCTGCAATTGTCTTTAATTGGCTTATAGACACCATCTTCATTGAGACGAAATCCCGTCAATTGTCCTGAAATCCATTCACCATAGGGATCAAAGAGCCAGTATTCGGTGACTCCTAATTGTTCGTATAAAGTTTTCTTGAACGTTTGATCTGTATCTTTGGTGCTAGCCGATGTCATCTCGAAGATAATCGATGGAGTCTGCTTGCCTTCCCAAATTTTGTAGTTGTCATAGAGGCGCTTTTCTATATCAAAGATGACCATCACATCAGGGGCGACTCTGGCTTTGGGATTGCCTTCGATGTAATACAGGAATTGATCGGCAAAGACCACAGCGGGTTGCTCTTGAAGATATAACCGCAATAAACCAAGGGTCATCAGGATGGCTAGGGCGTGTTGTTGTGTTTCTGCCAAGGGTTTACCGTCGGAACTGGGATAGATAATTTCTGGGGTGGTTGCTGGGGTTTCGGGTGTGGTGGCGGTGGCTTGGGGCGGTGGATTGATGGTGGCTATCATGACTGCCTCAATGGGAAAGTGAGGGGGTGGTTCTATTGTATCAGAGGGGATTCTAGATAGTAATACATATAGAATCCATTTGATATCTTAAGAAAAAGACAAAGAGGTTACTCAATGGGATATACAAGTGATTTAAGCGATAAGGAGTGGGAGATGATTGAACCT
>JBIKNH010000188.1:0-8491 GCA_044358815.1 Pseudanabaenaceae cyanobacterium
AGGCTCTGTGATGATGAAGGTAAGCTGCGGCGCTTCGTAAATTTTTATGTCAATGACGAAGATATTCGCTTTTTAGACAATGAAGCTACCACGCTTAAGGATGGTGACGTTTTGAGCATTGTACCCGCCATTGCTGGGGGTTGATTTAGGTCTAGAACGGATTTAACGGTCTCCCTGATTGATTTTAATTGATTTAGTAATCAGCCGATTAGCCGCTTTTTCAGTCAGTTTTTTAGTCAGGTTGAACTTAAAGGACTAAAGTTAACTGACTCTGATTGGGTCGTCGTGAATGTCCGCTAATTTAGTTTACAAAAATCCCCCATTGAGCCATCAAACTGGTATTAAATAATTAATATCAACTGTTTTTATGGACTGTGGGGGATTTTGTTTTAGAGTTTGTGATTTTATTTTGTGATCTTATTCTGGGGTTTATTTTTAGGGCTTAACTTTTAACTTAAACCCTCAATTTGATTTTATGAAGACTTGATTAATTAGTAATGCATTAGGATTAGTGATTTAGGATTTATGTTTGAGCGCCCATCAGAGCAAAATTCCCCTGACCAAAATACTGACTTAATAGAGTCTAATTTAGATTCTAATCTCAAAGATGTTGCTTTCTATGAGGCAGCTATTGCCGATGATCCCCACAGAATTAATTACTATTGGGATTTGGGTATTGCTCTATTACTAGAAGGGCGCGAAGAAGAAGCGCAAATGGTGTGGCTCACTGCCCCCACCGACGATGATGATGAGCAAGGTTGGTTAGGGGAAATCAATCTACGTTTAGAAACTATTGCCACAGTCAAAACCCGTGAAAATAACTATCAAACTGCTTGGTTATTACGGCAATATCTTTATCTAAATGAGCCAAATAATCTGCATAATTTAACGCAATTAGGTTATTTAAGCATTGAACAAGCCAAATTAAATCCTGATTCTGCGAGTGATTATCAAGGTTTAGGTAATGATTATTTGCGCCAAGTAATTACCCTTAGTCAAGTCATAGATTGTGATCCCCAATTACTGAGACAGGTAAATCAATTATTAAGTGAAATTTATCGCGCTCAAGGAAAATTCGGGCTTTTCATGTCACCAAATGTGCCCCCAAATCAGCGACAAGGGCAATCCCTAGAAATCCCCGAAGGTTTGCAGTTAAACTTAGGCTGTGGTCAAGATTTGCGCCCTGGATTTGTTAACGTAGACAAGTTTGGTGAGCCAGATGTACGTTTAGATTTGGAGCAATTTCCCTGGATTTGGGCAGATAATTCCGTCGCCACAATTTTAATGAGTCATGTCTTAGAACATCTAGGGCAAACCTCGGAAGTTTATCTCCAAATTTGGCAGGAAATCTATCGTATTTGCCAACCTAATGCCACTATTTTGGTGTATGTTCCCCATCCCCGCCACGATAATTTCTTAAGCGATCCCACCCATGTTCGAGCCATTACTTGGGACGGATTAATGATGTTTTCTCAGGAATTTAATCGCCAATGTATCGCGCAGGGAGCCGCTAATACCCCCCTTGGTTTATATCTAAATATTGACTTTAGTTTAGTGCATGGTTGTCAGTGGTTAGATGAGCCTTGGCGTAGTAACTATATGGCAAATCAATATGATTTTGAAACCATTACCCAACTGATGCGGCAATATAACAATGTCGTACAACAAAGCGAGTTTGAACTGCGGGTGATTAAGTAGTTTTGATTAATAGTTATAGTCAGACAAGATAAGAATGACACGTTATTTAGGGTTGTCAGACAAGATGTCTGACCTACGGGCGATAAAGAAATGTGGAATGGATATTTTGTCCATTGCTCTATCTCCTTTGTTGTGCCATCCTTAACTGAAATAACTATAGCTGCGAATTTCTGTATCCATTTATGATTAGAAATTAGACACAAAAAAATAGGAGCAACCTGTTAGTTACCCCTATGGTTTAAGAAATAGTCCGAAGTGGTGATTACTGACTTTTTCGATCAACAACAAAGACTCTCAGAAAAAGACTCTCAAAGAAAGATTTTCAGAAAAAAGAATTTCAGAAATTAGAAGAAAATATTAATATCGGCTCTACCAGTGGTCTTAAGCCAGTTTTGCGCCTCAATGTAGTTATTTGGAGCCAAACGGATCGCCCGTACCCAATAATCTGCGGCTAAATCATAAAACTTTTCCGCTTCTTCGTTGGTTTCACTGTTTTCTCCCTTGTGATGATAAATCACCGCAATATTATTCAACGCTTGAGGCATCCGAGGATTGAGTTCGACAGCTTCATGGTACGTTTCAAGGGCACGATCATGTTCACCATTGCTGGCATAAATTAGCCCCATGTTGTAGTAAATGTAACTGCGATCATAGGGATTTTCTTCAAGTTTTAAAGCCTCTTCGTAGTTGCCCAATGCCTCAGCATATTCGCCATCCCCTTGGGCGGACATACCATCGCGGTAATAGGCAAAAGCTTCCTTTTCTTTTTGGCTGGCGGGGAAAAATTTGAGGATGGTGTCGGCAATAACGGTGAAGGTTTGGTCAACAAAGTTATCGTTACGTTGGGATCTAGGCATAACTGATTAGTAGTGGGATAGTTTGGTCAAAGGATCTAAGACAAGTTTAATCAAAAAGTCAATTGCACCAAGGCAATTCAGCCAAGATTCAGCCAAGATACAAATCAACCAACTTAGATTAAGTAACCTCAATTAAATAGTCCAAATCAATTAATCTAAGTCAAGTAATTCAGTTGTTTAATCAAGCAATTGATCAAAAAATTTCAGCTAATTGCTTAGTTAAAGCAGCAAGTAAATTGATGATACTTGGTAAAGCTTATACAATCAAAATTATCTAGGATTGAAGTTTAGATTAAGTTTTGATTTAACTGACAATTTCCTTTTAAAAATATATGCTAAGGTTAATTGGTGCCCATTATATCATGCTTAAATTAGCTTGTTGAGGACAGGGATAATTTAAACAGGCATAATTTAAATCTTTAGTTCATAGGTAATGATAGCTGAAGAGAACTAAAGACCAACCATGAACTTCCATTATGTATTTTGCCTTTGCTCTTGTTAACTTTTTCCTTGACTTGACGGGAGCCGCTGATACTAACTGGAGAAATGGCATAGAAGTTTTCTGAGGATAGTTCAAGCCTAGCAAGTATTATTTTGATATAAGTTTTAAGCGGTGAATGTGGCAATGGAATTTATTAACCCGTCTATTAGTAATAGTTTTAGTGGTGCAGGTAATGCAGGACATCAGACTCAGCAGGAATTGTTGAATCGCATTGCCAATCGGATTCGCCGTTCTTTGGAATTGAATGAGATTTTGTCAACCACCGTGGCGGAAGTACGTTCTTTTCTGGGCACAGATCGAGTCAAAATTTATCAGTTTCAAGGGGATGGACATGGTTTAGTAATTGCAGAATCTTTAGTAGAAGAGCGTTTACCGTCATTATTAGGCTTACATTTTCCGGCTGATGATATTCCCCTAAAAGCAAGGGAACTGTACCTCAAGGCGAGACAGCGCACTATTATTGATTTAAGTAATCAGCAGATTGGGATTAGCCAAGTTGCCCCACACACAATCAACGGTGATAGATTTGGCTATTCTTCTGAAAGACATGAAGAAGATATTCGTTATCGTCCTGTAGATTCCTGTCATTTGGAATATATGCGGACTATGGGAGTTTATTCTTCTATTGTTGTTCCCATTGTCATTGAATCGAGTAAGCCTAATAATGGTACTTTACGTTCTCTAAATCCCCACGAACATTTATGGGGTTTATTAGTCTCACACCATGCCGAACCTCGGAATACTAAACTAGAAGAACTAGAACTAATTCAGTCTGTGGTGGATCAAGTTGCCATTGCCATCACTCAATCAATTTTATTAAAACATGTTCAGGAACAGGCACAACAGGAAGCTTATATCAATCGGATTACAACTTTACTTCATGTACCTTCAACCATTGATATTCGTTCCGCTTTGAATGAAACAGTGAATATATTTTCTGGAGTTGGTGCCAGATTATATTTACCAAGGCATGTTTTACGCCGTGATGGTAATCAGGTTCCACATTATAGTTTTATTCCTCAGTATAGCCCCCAAGCGGAGACCATTAATTTTCCCTATGAGAAGGTGTTACATGACCGTGAATTATATGTCACCGGTTTACAACCTGACGAATTAGAAGACGGTACGGGAAGATATATCGAAGAGAATCTAATTTGGCAGCATTACCTAAGTTCAGTCGCGCCCAAAATGCCGATTTTAACTGGCACTGACACCCCTGCTGAATCCATCGAAGAGCAAATTCCTTGGTCTGTCCCCTGGATGCGTAATAATTATGGTCTAAATGAAAGTTCTTTGCTTCAGGAATTTAATGGGATATGTTGGGCAATTCCAGATATCTACCGTGAGCCACTGTTACGCACCCTCACTTCGGCATTCTCTAAAACCAGTATTCGGGGACTTCTAATTATGCCCCTTAAGTTCGGTACGGAGATTATCGGCTGTTTAACGATCTTTCGGCAGGGGGTAGATCAGGAACTAGTGTGGGCAGGCATCCATAATCCCGACAAACGGCAAATGTCACCCCGTCAGTCTTTTGAAGCTTGGCGACAAATTAAGAAAGGACAGGCACAGGAATGGACTGAAGCTGATTTACGCTTAGCTGGGGCTTTGGCTGAAAGATTCTCAGTGGCAATCAATCAACATCGTCTATATGAGAAAATTCAAGTTCTCAACGCTAATTTAGCGCAACAGGTCAATATTCGTACCGCCGAATTAGAATACGCGAATATTGTCGGCAATCAACAGCGCACCCTTGCCCGCATTTTAGGCAGATTACAAAATACTTGGCATCTAGAAACGATCTTTCGTTCCGTTACCCAAGAAGTCCAGAATCTGATGAGGGTGGATCGGGTTGCCATCTATCGCTTTGATGAAGACTGGGGCGGTGAGTTTATGGCGGATGTAGATGCGGTTAGTCCTGGGTGGGCGAAGATTATTCTAGCAACTCGCACCGTATGGAACGATACTTATCTGCAACAGACTCAGGGTGGACGTTATCGTCATAAGGAAATTTCCGTCGTACCAAATGTATACGCTGCGAATTTATCGCCTTGTCATCTGGAAGTATTAGAATACTATCAGATTAAAGCCTTTCTGGTAGTGCCTTTATTCGTGGGGCGGCATCTTTGGGGATTATTGGGAATTTATCACCATTCCGAACCGAGGGTTTGGGAAGAGTCCGAGGTGGCATTTGTGAACCAAGTAGCAGCCCACTTAGGTAATGCTTTACAACAGGCTCAGCTTTTGGAAATTACCCAAAAACAAGCCCGACAATTACCCTTAATTGAAGAACGGCAACAAACCCTTGCTGGCGTGATTAGTAAAATTCGTGAATCCCTCGATTTAAATCATATTTTCACCGCCACCACCCAAGAAGTGCGTCGGCTGATGAATGCGGATCGAGTGGGTATTTTCCGATTTGACAGTGACTCTAACTGCACCACAGGGGAATTTGTTTCTGAAGATGTTTTACAGGGTTACACTTCAGCCTTAGCGACTAAAATTACTGATCCCTGTTTTAGTAGCGGTGAATATGATCTGTATTATCAACATGGCAAAATTCAGGCTATCACCGATATTTATCAGACAGAAATCCACAACTGCCATATAGAGGTTTTGGAACAATTTCAAGTACGGGCTAATTTAGTACTGCCTTTGCGCATTAAGGATAGTCTATGGGGTTTGTTGTGTATTCATCAATGTTCTGGACCAAGGGAATGGCAACATAGTGAAATTGAATTTCTGGCGCAAGTTGCATCTCAATTAGGGGTAGCTGTTTATCAATCAGAACTTCTAGAAAATGCCCAAACCGCTCAAAGAGTGGCAGATGCGGCTAATCAGGCTAAGAGCGAGTTTTTAGCGAATATGAGTCACGAACTGCGTACCCCCTTAAATGCAATTTTAGGATTTGCCGAAGCATTAGATAGTGAAGTATTCGGCGCTATTTCAGCACAACAAAGAGATGCCATTGGTAATATTTATCAAAGTGGTCGCCATCTGTTGGACTTAATTACAGATATCCTCGACTTAGCTAAAATTGAATCTGGAAACTTGAAATTACAACTAGTTCCCACTTCCATTCATGAATTATGTGATTCTAGTGTACGGTTCATTCAGCAGATGGCTAAGGAAAAGGAAATTATTGTAAATGTTGAGATTGTTTCACCAGTGCAGTTTATTATGGTTGATGCGCTGAGGGTGAGACAAATGCTGATCAATTTACTTAATAATGCCGTGAAATTCACACCCAAATACGGCAGAGTAAATTTGATTGCTATGGTAAATATTGAGAAGCATGAGCTAGAAGTGCAAATCATCGATACAGGCATTGGTATTGACGAAGCCGATATACCGAAGTTATTCCAATCTTTCGTGCAAATTGATAGTCGTTTAAATCGTCAATATAATGGTACTGGCTTGGGGTTAGCATTGGTGAAAAGACTCCTAGAAGCCCAAAACGGTTCTATCGAAGTATCCAGTGCATTAGGGAAGGGCAGTTGTTTTACGCTAACTTTACCTTATCAGCCTGTGGAACAAAGTAAATTTATTAGGGAATCTAAATCTACTCCCAAAGAAAATACGGGAGTCATTGAGACAAACTCAGTGAGTAATGTGATCAATAGTGATACTCCGAATTCCATAGCCTCACCGTCGGAAATAGTTCCCTCAGAAACACCAGTGAAATCTGCTGATGTATCCATAGAAATAGTCAATCCAGAAGATGATTTAGCTAGATCCATTACTGAATTACGGGATCAGTCACAGATGAAACCTAGTTCTGTCACCAGTTCAGTCTCAACACTGTCACCGATTTCGGTTCATGAATCTCAATCTCATATTACATCTAAAGAACTAGCACCGTTAATTTTAGTAGCGGAAGATAATGAGATTAATATTAAAGCCTTCGTGACCTATCTTTCCTATGTAGGTTATCGGATCTTGGTGGCACACACTGGTATAGAAGCCTTGAATTTAACCAAACTGCATCGACCGGATATTATTTTGATGGATATTCAAATGCCTGACATGAATGGTTTAGAAGCAATTCAAAAAATTCGAGATATTCCTGAACTTCAGAATATTCCAATTGTAGCTTTAACTGCATTAGCAATGCCAGGGGATCAAGAAAGATGTCTTTTATCTGGAGCAAATGCCTACTTAGCTAAACCAGTTACCTTGAAACAGTTGAAAGCCACAATCACAGATTTATTAAATCCAGTTTAATTTTTGTCATATTTTTAGTACTTTCTGCTGAAGCTTAGGAGTGATTATCCGCTGTATATTCATCGTAGGGCTTATACCATGAAATTATTCCCAGTTAGTTGTGTTATATGGATTTGGGGTAATTAAGCTATGTACAATTAGCATCAGCGATTGATTACTTTATATATTGAGGAACTCACTGCCGCCTTAGTTGTCACAGAATCTTATATTCATGTGTAAGTTTCCTATATCCAAATATTAATATGGAATAGGTTGCGATGTTACTTTTTACCGTGGGCACAGAACAATATCCATTCAATGCTTTAATGGATTGGGTTAATCTGTTGATGACAGAAGGAATCATCACAGAGGAAGTGGTGGTGCAATATGGCTCCTCTACTCGATTGCCGGATGGAGTGACCATCAGTAAAATCATTCCAGAAACTGAGTTTAGGAAACTAGTAGAACGGGCGACGGCAGTGATTGCCCACTGTGGTGAGGGTAGCACTCTTTTATTAGAAGAATATGACAAGCCATATATTTTAGTGCCACGCACAGCCCAATTCCACGAACATGTGGATGATCATCAACTGGAAATGTCGGAAGAACTGGAAAATCAAGGCGCATTAATTGCCAGATCACCGGCGGACTTGGCTAAGTTTCTTAAATTAATTAATTTACCAAATCATAGTGCTAATTTCGCAGAAGATAAAGCACTATGTAACTATTTAAGCAAGAAATATACGCCACATCAGAATTCTCAATTAATGTTAGTCTGTTCGTCGGGGGGACACTTTAAAGGCATACAGGGACTGCATCAATACTGGTCTGAATTTAACCAACGTACTTGGGTCACATTTCGTTCTGGAACTACGCAAACGGAATTAGCAGGAGAGAAAGCTTACTGGGCATTTAGTCCGACCAATCGGAATCTACCTAATTTCTGTCGTAATCTGTACTTGGCATGGCAAGTGATTCGTCGTCATACTCCTGACTTAGTGATTTCCACAGGGGCAGGGGTAGCTGTACCATTTTTACTGATGGCGAAACACTGGTGTAAGTCGAAAGTAGTATTTATCGAATCAAAAACACGGGTGCGCGAACTAAGTTTATCAGCAAAGCTATTGCGAACCTTGGGAGCATTAGACGAACTGATTGTGAGAAGTTCAGAGATCAATCATAAGTATCCTGATAGCACTTACATTCCTTTAAAACACGATGAGCAGATTGC
>JBIKNH010000029.1:0-27977 GCA_044358815.1 Pseudanabaenaceae cyanobacterium
CGCCATAGTCAGAACACACCACCGCATCCACCAGCGGCAACCGAGCGCTAATCATTGCCACCAGTTGTTCTACCACTGCGGGATCAGGCGGTACATCAGATTTTCGATCAATGCGGACGATTTGCTGGGTCACTGACTGCCGCGCATGACCAGAAATCCGTGTTTTGGTGACCGTGGGACGGTGGGGATCAACGACAATCCCAGTGGTATCAATGCCCACCGCTTCAAATAGACCACAAAGGGTTTTGCCCTGATCGTCAGCCCCAACTAAACCCACGGCATAAACTTTTGCCCCCAATTTTGCCAAGTTGTAAATGGCATTTGCACCACCGCCAGGGACTTGTTTGGTATGTTCATGGCGCAAAATTAAGACCGGAGCTTCTCTAGAAATCCGTTCCGTTTGTCCCGTGAGAAACTCATCGAGGGTGAGATCCCCCACAACCAAAATTTTCGGCTGATCAAACCGTTGCAGACAGGCAAACAAATCTGGGGCAACCGCTGTAAAAGTTTTCCAGAAATCTGTCGTCCAAGAATTTGATGATAAATCGGCAACAACTGACATAAAAATATTTCACCGCAAGTATTTCAACCGCAAAAGTAGCACTCCAAAAGTGGTACTCCAAAAGTGGCATTCCAAGATGGAGCCTATCCTATGGTAGCGGTACAGAGCAATTATGCCTGTGGGATGTCGTGCCACCATCAAAAAATCCCCGCCTAGTCGCAACCAGTGGGGATATAAAAAATCAGATTTTAGTGCAATCTTTAAGGAATTGACTGAAAGAATTGACTTAACGCATGGATAAGGCTTCTGGTTGTTCCGGCTGAGAATTAGCGGGCTGAGAGGTTTCAGGCTGAGAACCTACAGCTACGGTTGCCGTTGTGACCATTACGGTATCTGCTGCCTTGGGAGCCATCAGCCATAGGGCAACCGCTGGCACTGCCCCTAAAACTATACCCAATGCCACAGGGATATAAAAACCAGCATTGGTACTCAAAATCAGCGCAAACATGAAATTTGCGATGTAGATCGCCAAGGGAAACACCAACTGCTGCCGATTCAGTTGGGGCTGTTGGTTCTTGCCCCATAGCAGAGAGGCAACGGTCATAAAAGTTGCTCCTGTGCCCATCCAACCGGCAAAGTTTTGTAATGGCATCCCAAAAAACTCCCCAGCTTGATGCCATTCCCAGAAAGGATAAGGGGTTTGACTCATGGCTGGATCAAGGACAAAATCCCATGAGGTCAGCATCAATGCCCCAAAGAAAATCATTAATGCTCGCTTTGCTACAGAGTCACCGGAGCGCAACATCGTTGAACCAAGTAAAACGCAGGCAAAACCGACATAAAACCAAGACAAAGGAATCGTAAACGGTACTAAACCAGCGATTTTGTAACCTAAACCGCTGAGGTAAGAGTAAGCACCAAAAGGAAATCCGGTGCTGGTCCCCAACAACTCACTGGTTAAAGAAATGCCTACGGCTGGGAGCAAAAACATCAAGGTGCGTTTTAGTCCGAGGGTATGGTAGCCGTAAATCGTGGCAGCGATCGCGCCAAAAATCATATACACAGCGCCACCGCTTTGCATCCCAAAAGCGAAGATCTGAAGCCCCACCTCAGACAGGCTCTCAATAAATGCGGTATTTGGCAAAATAAACACCAGACCCAATAAGCCAAACACCATTGAGCCTAGGTGTAAGGACAAAGCGAGCCACGGCGAAGACATTAAACGCTTCATCTAACTACTCCCAGCGGTTCTTCACATAACAAACTTGCTTAACAAAAGTATAAACTACGATATCGCCCATACTGCTAGTGCCAGCAGAGTAATTCCCAAGCCTAAAGCTAGAAATTTTGCAGATAAGGTGTTTTTGGCGTTGGCGGCGGCTTCGGCTTGGGCGCTGAGTTGTTCCGCTGGAGACAGGACTTTTTCGGTTCTAGGGAGATTATTCGGGACTATGGGGGGGAGTTCGGCTCCGGTACCATAGGGTTTCCATTGTTCGACGGTGGGAAATTCTACGGTGCTGTCTTTGACGGGTCGTAACTTCGGCGCAGACAAAATGCCCAAGACATAACTAGCCTGTTGACGAATTTCGCGCTTTTGGTGGTTCTGCAAACTGCGACACAATGCCAAGGCTAAGGGGGCTTGTCCCACTGCATCATAGGCATTAACCAACCACAGACGCACTTCACCGCCTAGGGGAGACATCAGATTAGTTTGCTGTTCTGCCTGTTCGAGATATTTGATGGCTTTTTGATAATCACCGCGATCAAAGGCATCCATACCCTGAGTCAGCAATAATTCGGGGGATTGTTCGGGTTCAGTGACCGGATCAAGGGGAGATGCACTCATAAAACTGATGGATTAATGATTTCAAAGATGCCTTGGTAAAGTCGAAATGGTTTAATGCAGAAACATTGAACGGTTAAACAAAATTTAACATAAGACTAAATGGGAATCTCAGGGAGAAGAGCGTAGTTCTGTGGTAGTGGCTCAGTTCGTATAGTGAAATTATCAAGCAACTGGCCTGTACACTGCATTCTCAAGCTAACATGACGTATAGGGTGATTAGACAGAGGCTTAACATTCTGGCTATATTGTCTACAGTGACATCAGACAGGATTTTTCCGTCCAGTACATAGTTAGATGCTTAAGCTAAACCCCTTTAGAACAGTTAAATGTATTACAATGGATCGCTCTGATAATTTTGACTGATTTTTACCCGTGAGCTTAATTCCATGCTGAGGACAATAAAAATCCAAAACTTTCGCGGATTCCGGTCTTTCGAGCTTAACAACCTCGGTAGGTTGAACTTATTGGTTGGCACTAATAATAGTGGTAAAACTTCTGTTTTAGAGGCAATTCAGCTTTTATGTTCACGTAATAATCTTGAGCCTCTGAGAGATATCATGAAAAGCCGAGGTGAATACTTTTGGGATGAACGCAAGAGAGAACGAGAGTTAGATATTCGCCATCTTTTCTATGGGCATGATATTGAACCAGGTAGAGAGTTTTCAGTATTGGGGATTCGTGAAAACAGTGAGGAGAAACTTGTAGTAACGGTAGGTATTCGCCAAATACGCCCCCCCTATGATTCACTTTCTGATGCTTCTGAACAACTAAGAATTCTTGAAAAAGAAGGCTTTGATGATATCTCGGAGAACTTTAAAGTGCTTGACTTTGCCATGAGATGGCTACATGGAAGTGAGCAAGAAAGTTGGGATCGCCCTTTATCAAGCAACGGTGGGTTGTCTGACGAGTATATTCGGCGGCTAACGAGGATAGGTGTACCTAAAAAGATTGAAACAAAAACTCAATTTGTTACTTCTTCTGCACTTACATCTGAGAAGATGATTGAACTCTTTGACCAAATTGTTTTAACACCTGAAGAGAACCTTGTACAAGAAGCCCTTCAAGCAATTGAACCTAAGATTGAACGTATTGCCTCAGTTAGTTCTGAAAAATATCGACGGGAGGCGCGTGAGGGATTTGTAGTGCGTTTATCTGGTGACGAACAACGAGTTCCTATTGGCAGTATGGGAGATGGTATATGGCGTATATTGGGACTTGCTTTAGCGACTGTAGGTGCAGGGAATGGAGTTCTATTTGTGGACGAAATTGATACGGGCTTACACTTCAGCACCATGTCTGATATGTGGAAATTGATATGGGAAACTGCCAAAAGGCTAAACGTGCAAGTTTTTGCAACTACGCATAGTAGCGACTGTTGGACTAGTTTAGCTAGTATTGCTAGCCGGGCAGATAGATCAGAGGACGGAATTACTATTCAAAGGATAGAGCGAGATAAAAATGTGGGTGTAGTCTTTAGTGAACGTGAGATTGTTATTGCAGCTAATAGAAGAATTGAGGTGCGCTAGCAATGGCAGGCAAATATAAGCCTAAAAAGCTTATTGTTGAGGGAGAGCAAGATAAAAGGGTTATACCTCAATTAATAGAAGCTAACGGGATTCAATGGGGAGAAACAAGAGAAACAGCAATTGTCTATATAGAATCTTATGGTAGCGATCAATTTATTGATGAAAGCATTATTTCTACTGAGTTGAAAGAATCTGGACTAACAACATTAGGCTTAATCATAGATGCAGACAGTGATTTGAGTGCGCGCTGGGCTAGCATTAAAAATGCTTGTTCCAGGAGTATTGCTAATCTTCCTGAAGAAATACCGGAATCAGGACTAATTTGTTTCACTGACGCTGGCATTAAATTTGGAGTTTGGATAATGCCAGATAATAAAGCTCAAGGTATGTTAGAAACCTTCTTGATGTATCTAATTCCAGATGAGAATGAATCTATTTGGCAGTATGCTCAGGAAACTGCTAAAGAAGCTAAAAATAAAGGGGCAGCTTTCATAGATGCTCATCATGACAAAGCATGTATTTATACTTGGTTGGCTTGGCAAGATCCACCAGGACGACAACTACATAATGCGATTATGGAAAGAATTCTTGACCCAACTCATGCCAAAGCACAAACTTTTGTGGGCTGGTTTAGGCAATTATACGATTTATGATATTTGCTCCTGCATTAGCCTTTATTCTCTTGTACAAGCTACTTGCTCCAACAGCGTCTAACACTGCGTTGGTGCGGACGGTACAGAGGTTATCGGTGGGAGTTCAAGCCTGTCTGCCGCCGCACAACTTCACCGTTGGGCGGCTTAGTTTATCGGTCAGTCCCAGTAGGGTGCGTTACATTCCATTAACGCACCCAATCTAATGTTCAAAAATTATGCGTTACACTAGCGCTAATGGAGTCATAGATTATGTAAGTAAAACCTTCAGAGTAGATCTCGCCGAAGGATACAGAAACTATTTTAAGGCAATTACTAGACTGGATTCAAGATGCTCTGATTGCCCGTGCCACTGAAATTGATTATCCCGTTGAAGTCATCATTGAAATGGCAAGCGCTGTTTTTTTAGATGGAGAAGCATTGAGTTTTGCAGACTGTAAGCCAGGTCGAGGTCAGATCTTGTAGGGTGTGTTAATGAAATGTAACGCGCCTTACTTCCATTGTCTGATGATAGAGTTGAGGCGTACCGATATTCATTTTGTTTAGTTCTAAATGCCATTACCTCAACTCATTATTGACACCGTAGAGCAGTTTGGATTAAATGTGCTGAAGCCTTCAGAGTTTTTGCGCTTGATAGGAAATTTGCCATGAGTATCGTTCAAATTAAAATTCCTGACTCATTACAGAAAAGCTTGTATGATCTGGCAAGTCGTGATGAAATTTCTATCGATCAATTTATATCCAGTGCAATCGCAGAAAAACTCTCTGCTCTAATGACTGAGAATCACCTCAAAGAAAGAGCTAAAAGAGGTAGTCGGTTAAAATCTGAAGCAATTTTAGCAAAAGTTCCTGATGTGGAGCCAGAACCGTCTGACAGGATACTGACCGTCTAACACTGCGTTGGAGCCGACCTAACCAAAAGATACCTACAAAAAACAATGATTTAGATGCGACTTAACTAGACCATCAGCCTACCAATCACAGATAACTTCCGAAAATAGTAAGTCACATCAAATATCTTGACCATCTTGGTTCGCATTACTTCTATTACCATTGCCAACATGTCCTAGGAAGATGACCCCCCAGTCATGCATTGCATCTAGAACAGGTTTCAGGGTTTTCCCTAATTCAGTAAGGGAATATTCCACTTTCGGCGGCACAAGCAAATAAACTTCACGATGGACTAAGCCATCCTGTTCCATTTCTCGCAGTTGCTGGGTGAGCATTTTCTGGGTAATGCCATGTAAGGAGCGGTGCAGTTGTCCAAATCTCTTTGTGCCACCGAATAGTTCATGGAGAATTAGCACTTTCCATCTACCGCCAATTGCTTTTAGGGTAGCCTCAACGGGACAGCTATTAGCTGGTAAGGGCAGAGAACCAAATTGATTATCAGTGGTTGTGCTACAGATTGGCTTGGAATTTATTGCCATAATATTTTAAGATTTATTTTTAGATCTGTTTATTAGATGACATCTTATATAAATACTTTCATAAAAAGATTTGAAAGTGTGTTTTCACAAAAAATTTTACTGCGCAAAAAAACTATTTACCTTAAATAATGACCTGGTATCTTTTTGGTAAGGTACATACTAAAAAGTACATACTTTACTTAAAAACTGTAAGGATTTTATACTGCATTCTAGGTTTTAGCACGTATTAGAGAATCTATTACAGAATATGTTTAGCAAGACTTCCAAACAAGACTGCTAAAACAAAATTTCTGAAAACTGACTTCTCTAATTTTCGATTACTACTAAATCATAGAGTCTAATTTAGAGCCTAATTCAATTCTATCCTTAAAACTTTGGGAATTACTGCGCCATGAGCCAATCTGAAACCAATTTGCCCCATGTTGTTGACACTAAGCCAGTGGTATTGGAACTAACTCCGAAAACTTACTACTGGTGTAGTTGCGGACTATCCAAAAATCAGCCCTATTGCGATGGTGGTCATAAGGGAACTGGCTTTGTTCCCACTGCTTTCACGGTGGATGAGACAAAAAAAGTAGCTCTGTGCCTCTGTAAAAAGAGCGGTAATGGTGCTTTTTGTGATGGTTCCCACGCTAAACTGTAAGCTCCGTCTAAATTTGGGCGGGAAGTTTTATCCAAATTGGAGAAACATCCCGCCATTCCTTAAGTTCTAGTTCATTATCTAATCTATCATTATTTAATCCATTATTGAGGAATATCATGTTAACTGTACGCAAATCAGAAGCTAGAGGCTATGCTGATCATGGTTGGCTCAAAAGTTATCATTCCTTTTCATTCGCTAATTACTATGATCCAGCGTTTATGGGTTTTCGAGCACTGCGAGTGATTAATCATGACAAGATCCTTGGTGGTGGCGGTTTCCCGACTCATCCCCATCAAGATATGGAAATTGTGACCTATCTATTATCGGGAGCTTTAGCCCACAAAGATAGTTTAGGTAATGGTTCCATAATTGCCACCGGAGACGTGCAGCGCATGACCGCAGGCACAGGAATTCGCCACAGTGAATTTAACGCTTCTCAAACCGAAACGGCGGAATTATTACAGATTTGGTTATTACCATCAGTCAACGGATTACCCCCAGGTTACGAACAGAAACATTTTTCCCCTACTGACAAATTGAATAAATTACGGCTCGTAGCTTCAGGGGATGGTGCTGAAGGTTCGGTAAAAATCAATCAAGACGCACGGATCTACAGCAGCCTCTTGGAACCTGACCAACAAGTGGCATATGCTTTGGCGGCGGGGCGCTATGGTTGGTTACAGGTGGCACGGGGAGCACTGCAAATCACTGGCAGCACTGGCGAAACCCATAGCCTAGATGGAGGGGATGCCGTGGCGGTTCATGCTTTGACCGATGGCACAGCCCAAACCATTACCCTTACTGGAAAACCAGATCAGGGTACGACTACAGAAATCCTCTGGTTTGACTTGCCCTAGTTCAATTCTAATTCTCTTACCAATTTTCCTACCAATTTTGCTTTGCCTAATCTAGGGTAACGGTCACCCCAGCTTCACTTTGACCATTGCGCAAAGTAGGAAATACCCGATAGGTTCCAGGGGGAATCACAGTATTTCGGGCGCTGCTTGGTGGCGCAATAACTTCCCCCGGAATCCCATCCCTTTCCAACCAGAAACCATCGCCACTGGTGGTTACATCAGTTACCCGATAGGAACGATTTAAGGTTACTTCACGGCTGATTAAATCGGCGGGGTGCATCACTGAACCGCGAATTTGTCGCCCCCTAAGAATTACTGTCTGACCTTCTACTGTTAGGGTAATGCCCCAAACCAAGGTGGTAAGGGCAATAGTCCCAATTGTCCGACTGAAGCCTTTCATAACGACTCCTAGATGGATGCAGTAAATGTGAATTTTGGGAATGCCGTTTGTAGAATACTACTAGAGAAATACTGTTACAGGATACTGTTTCAGGTTATTTGTATTTGGTAAAGCATCTTCATCAGGCATTTTTAACCATAGAAAATCCATCTACTCCTATTTTAAAATGAGTTTATAGGAGCAGTAAATTTCCTTTACAAATGCTTACTGACAAGTATGGTCATTTCAAATAATTTTGGGACAGTCTTTTAAGTGGATCAACGGACAAGATGTCCATTCCACATTTCTTTATCGCTCGTAGTTCAGACATCTTGTCTGGCAATAACATGCCATTCTTAATTTGATTGACTATAATTTCTAAACCCCAATTTTTACTTGACCGTAGCTAAAACCTGTTTTGCCTGTTGCACCTGAGAATTATCAAAACCTGCTTCCGTCAGGTGATCCAAAAATTCACTACTCTGATAACGTCCATCCAAACGTAACGCACTTTGATAAGCCTGTTTGGCTTGAGTACGATCCCCTTTGAGCCAATGGGTGATGGCTAAGGCAACGAAAGGATGGGGATTCGTGGGTTCAAGAGACGCTGCTAATTCCCCATGAGCCAAGGCTAAATCAAATTGTTGTTGCCGCTGATAGGTCAGATTGAGATTATAGTGAGCAATTTCGTTATCAGTTTTGAGCAATGCCGCCCAACTGTGGAGCAGTGCCGCTTGGGGCAATTCGCCACGCACTAGATAGACAATACCAATGGCATTGAAAGCTTCGGTGGTGGTGGGACGACGATAGATCGCTTGCCACAGGGACGATGCGGCTTCTGGGGATTTGCGATCAAGGTGTTGCGTCCAACCTAAAATAATCCAGCCGTCGATGGCTTCGGGATCTAGTTGAGCCGCTTGTTCGAGGGCGTTAATTGCTTCGGTAAATCTTTGCTGTTGGCGATAGTTTAAACCCTGTTGCCTTAGTTCATTGGCGCGGCGTTTTGCAGCAGGATCAACAGACAATCCCTGATTTTTTGGCGCGTTGTTGATTTTAAAATTACCAGAGGTCAAATTATTGGGCTTTAAATTATTAGAATTTAATTTGGTTTTACCAGTTTTACTAGTTTTATCAGTGGGATTTTTATGAAGAAGACTACTAGTATTGAATATTAGTGGTAAAGGTTCGAGACTTTGCCCATAAATTGCACGAGACAGCAGCCAATCTAAACCTAAGAAAACACTAGTTAAACTACTTGCTAAGATGAGTTTATATAAGATTAATGATTTAAATTTCGCCTTAAAAAAACTCTGATCTAAAATGTTTAATAAAGCAGGCAAAGTCTTAACACAACAATTCATAAACTATAGATAATTTAAATAAAAAATATAGCTTCGACTTCGCTCAGCTAACTTGCGGCGATGGCTGAGCGAAGTCGAAGCCACCTCTACAAATCATCTTAAACAACTGTAAAAACTATTTCACTGATCAGGTCAGATCTAACGAAATGGCGGTGCATACATCAAACCACCATCCCGCCATAGGCGATTTTGTGCCCTTGGCAGCCGAAACGCACTACCTTCACCCAAATTCCGATCATAGATTTCGCTATAGTTACCCACATGGCGCACCACCCGCGCCGCAAAATCATTGGTAATGCCCATATCTTTACCAAGGCTACCATCCATCCCCAAGAAACGCCGCACCACTGCCCCACCTTCGGTTTTTTGCTGGGGTAGATTTTGCGATGTAATCCCTAACTCTTCCGCTTCAATGGTGGCGTAAATCACCCACCGCACCGTATCTGCCCAGCGACTGTCACCATCAAGAACCGCTGGTGCTAAAGGCTCCTTCGATAAACTGACATCTAAAACTACATGATCATCGGGCTGAGCCAATCGAGTGCGGCGCGTGACCAAAGCAGAGCGATCTGCCGTTACTGCCTTGCATCGTCCCGACTCATAGGCGGCAAATGTGGCATTCACATCTTCAAATACCACCGCCTGATAGGAAATCTTGGCACGACGCATTTGTTCTGATAGGTTTTGTTCCGTCGTCGTACCAGTTTGGGCACAGATCGCTAGATCCTTCAAATCCCCAAGGTTCTTGATATTATCGGTTTTACGCACCATCAAACCTTGTCCGTCATAGAAAACCACTGGCAAAAAAGCCAATCTAGAAGCGGTATCACGGTTTAAAGTCCAAGTGGTATTCCGACTGAGTAAATCCACTTCCCCCGCTTGCAATGCCGTAAACCGCTCTTTAGCATTGAGGTTGCGATATTGCACTGCATCAGGATTGTCAAACAACGCAGCGGCAACGGCACGACACACATCCACATCAATGCCCGAATATTTGCCCTCTTTATTGACAAAGCTGAATCCAGGCAGTTCACCGCTCACGCCACAGATCAACTTACCCCGACGTAGCACCGTATCGAGACGATTGCCGCCGCCAGGGTTAGCAGCATTAACTTGGCTGGGGGTGGGGATTGGTTCGCAACCGCTCAGTAAAACACTGCCAAACAAAACACTTCCAGACAAAATGCCACCAAACAAGCTCCTGCCAAACCAGGGGGGCAAACCGCAAGCACGTAGTTTAGTGAGTTTTTGCCCCATATTTTGCCCCATACGCCAACCTGATTTCGTGGACTGGTTAGTATCAAATTCCTGCACCGTCGGAAAATCCATCATAGTCAACAATTTCCTCGATAGTACTTGCCGGAGTTAAATGCTTCGGGCGGACATACTTCAGCAATTCAGGGTCGATCATGTAATTGCTGACCTCATGTAAGCCATGACTCTCGACGTGGCGCTCTAGTTGTTCTACCCGCGAAATTAACGAGCGAATCACATCTCCTTCAGGATCGGGAGCGCGGTTATGCTCTAAAGGCGCTACCTTTGCCCCATCCCGATGGACAATCCGCCCCGGAATACCTACTACAGTACAATCTGGCGGCACATTTTTCAGCAGTACTGAGCCTGCACCAATGCGGACATTACTACCCACTTCGATATTTCCCAAAACCTTTGCCCCAGCACCAACCACCACATTGTTACCTAGTGTAGGATGACGCTTGCCTGATTCTTTGCCAGTGCCCCCAAGGGTTACCCCCTGATAAAGCAATACATAGTCCCCCAAAATGGCAGTTTCACCGATGACCACCCCCATACCGTGATCAATAAAAATTCCCTTACCAATTTTCGCGCCTGGGTGAATTTCAATACCCGTAAACCACCGCGCCGCTTGGGAGATCAATCGGGGAATTACGGGTAGACCCATTTGATGGAACCAGTGGGCTAACCGATACAAGTAAATGGCATGGAGTCCGGGGTAGCAGAGGACAACTTCTAACCACCCCCTAGCCGCTGGATCACGTTCAAAAATAATTGAAAAGTCTTCCCGAAGCGTATCAATTAGTTTTTTCAAGGGTAATAAACCTCGTTTCATTACACAATATGGGTTGATTTACTGATTGGGGGAAATTATCAGTGGACAATTTGGCAAAATGTGATTTGGCAAATTTTGGCAAATTATTTAGTCAGAGTGTAATTAGCAGTTAGATAATCTAATCATGCTATGGATTGACCATTAGTGATGTGGATAATTTAATACCTTTGATATCAACTAATAGCCAGAACAAATGTTCAATTCTAAAATGTTTTTTGACTAAACTTATTAAATAGTTTCTTAAGCAGTTTTTTTGATGTTTCTAGTGGCTTGAATAGGTTCAAAGTTACTTCTTACATTAGCTCCCAAACAGTAGTTTTTGGTTAGCATTCTTTAGGTTGCATTTTTCAAATAGTTGCCAAATCATTTTTACAACATGCTTAAAAATATCCCTTAGGAATACTTTGCCAATAATCTGTTATAAGTTAACTAGCGGTTGAGCAGTTGTTAAATAACGGTGGTTAAGTAACTATCAGCCAACAGTTAGCCAAAAATGTCCAAAGCTCAACCAGACCAAAACCAACCTCAATGAAGAGAAAATGTTGGTCACCAATTCCTTGGTTCATTGAGTTAACATCCGATTCAGCCTCAGTTATTTTAGCGGATTTACCTCTAGATCTTGACACCCATCAGGAGGGATTTTTTGCCTGCGTCACAATCGCTGCGGCAATATCCCTTAGGTAGGCAGTTCCCAAAAGATCTACCCAAGACAATCGTCCCAAGACATTAGGTGTGATCTGAGGCTAGATCTTGAGGCTTAGAGCGTGTTTGAGAAGTTTCGATCCCCCTAAATCCCCCTTTCTAATGGGGACTTTTTTAGTCTTTTCCCACCTTTTTAAGGGGGGCTAGGGGGGATCAGTCATTGTTTTTAGCGAATATGCAGACTTTCCAAACACCCTCTGAATCTAGAGACAGATTTCAAGGGGATCATAGGTGCGGTAAGAACTGTAAGGCTAACTGTGCAATTAGGTATAAATTCCCCATAAACTGCCTTAAGAAATTGCCAAAGGACCCGTAAAAGCGGTAAAAGTAGGGATCAATGTAATAATTTGTAACAGAACCCCCTTAACCTAAATCATCTACGCTGAGGATCGCCTGATGGAACCAGAAGCTACTCCCAATCCCGCTGATACGCAAAACTCCGATGCTGTGGTGGAAACCCAGCCTCTGATCAAACCCTTAGTCAAACCTTTAGTCGAACCCACAGTTGAGTCATCACCCAAGGTGCAAACCGAGGCAGAGCGACGCATGAACCGCCATGAGTGCGGTGTTTGCGGCTATGTCTACGAACCAAAAGTGGGGGACACCAAGCGGCGTATTGTACCAGGTACACCTTTTGATGACTTGTCGGTGACTTGGCGCTGTCCCGTGTGTAATGCCAAGAAACAATCATTCCGTGATATTGGTTCGGCGGCAGAGGGAGCTTCGGGATTTGAAGAAAATATGGGCTATGGCTTTGGTGTAAATACCTTGACCCCTTCCCAGAAAAATCTGTTGATCTTTGGTTTTCTGGGCGGCGCAGTCATCTTTTTCCTCAGCCTCTACGCCCTTGACTAAATCACCCTGATTGCCTTGAAGTCTTGGTTCTAATCTAGTTTTTAATCTAGTTTTTAATCTAGTTTCTAATCTAGGCTTTAATCTAGGTTTCAAATTGGCAGTTTCTTCAAGTTTGCTTTGTTCCAGCTTGATTTTAACTATTTGTGATTTCTGTAATTTTATCGATTAGAAACTTACACTAATAAATTTACACTGTTTCCCAGAGCTAATTCCTGTATCTAGCTGTATCTAAACTTTAAGAATCAACCTAGAGTTGCCACTCAAAAGTGCAATCTAAGGGCACAATCTAACAGTTTAATCTCAAAATACCATCTAAATTAATTATCCAAATTAACCATCTAAATTAGGGAAAATACTGGTGAGCAAGACGAGTCAAACCACAGAACAAACAAACACAAGTCAAAAAAGCACAAGTCAAAAAAACGGTAAAACCCAACATAATGTAATGTTTCAACCCACAGCAATCATGGATTTTTGGTCAAATATTTTCCGCGTAGTTACTCGTGTAGTCGCTAGCGTAGTTAATTTCAAGAGATTGGTTACGGCTCTTAGCTTAGCTTTGTATTTGGCTTGGGGCGTATTAGGGGCTAGTCCCGCCTATGCTGACGGTGGCTCATGGCATCAAGTGGATTTACCCACTAACACCATTCCTTTAGATTTAACCTTTGTCAAAGAAAATCCCAATCGGGGCTGGTTGGCGGGTACTGATGCCACGTTGTTACGCACTGATGACGGTGGTAGAACTTGGCAACCAATCAAATTAGACCTCGGCGATGGCATCTATCGGTTTGTGTCCGTTAGTTTTTCTGGAGATGAAGGTTGGGTCGTCGGTAAGCCTGCCCTGTTGCTTCATACTGCCGATGGTGGTCAAAGTTGGAGCCGCATCGGTTTAAATTCCAAATTGCCTGGTGATCCAGAAATGATTACCGCTCTGGGTCCCAATACAGCGGAAATGACCACTGACTTAGGGGCGATTTACCTCACCGATGACCAGGGGCAAAACTGGAAAGCATTGGTAACCCAAGCGGTGGGCGCAGTGCGTAACCTGAACCGTTCCGAAACTGGGGCTTATATCGCTGTATCTAATAAAGGAAACTTTTATTCTACTTGGTTCCCTGGGGATGCGTCATGGGGGCAGCACAACCGCAACAGTTCCCGCCGTGTCCAAAACATGGGGTTTGGCAAAGATGGTCGCGTGTGGATGCTCAATCGTGGCGGACAGTTGCAATTTAGCGAAGTGGGTAATTTAGGTAGTTGGGAAAAAGCCCAAGCCCCTAGAGCCGCTTCTGGTTTTGGTTTGTTGGACTTAGCCTATCAAGACGAGCAAAATATTTGGGTTTCCGGCGGTAGTTCCCGTTTGTTACACAGTAATGATGGTGGTAAGTCTTGGCATCGTGATGAATCTGTCAAGAATGTTGGCGCGAACCTTTATCGGATTTATTTCTTTGATCACGATCACGGGTTCATCATTGGGCAAAATGGCACATTGTTAGCTTATTCTCCAGAGGGTTAATTCTAGATTTTCAAGCTCAGCCGCTCTGAATTTAGACATATCTAATTAGACATATCTCAACTAAATATCTAGCTAAAAAGGAAGGTTTAACCACCGATAATTGATGGGTTAAACCTTCCTTTTTTATGTCTCAATAGTCTAAACCCCTATCTAAACCCTAGCGATAGTCACCCCTTCCAGCTGATCCTGATATTTACCATTACGGGTTTCATAGCTGACTTCACAGGGTTCCCCTTCAAGGAACAATAACTGCACTACGCCCTCATTGGCATAAATTCGACAGTCGGCACTAGAAGAATTAGAGAACTCTAGGGTTAAGTGTCCTCTCCACCCAGCTTCAGCAGGTGTGAGGTTAGCGATGATTCCGCAATTATGGACGAAAACCCCAGCCTCCAAAGCGAAGTTACCCGCTTCTGGCACTGTCAAACAGTAGACATCATGGGTACCAGATACTTCTTTTATGGAGATAACTTTATGGTTTCGAGGGGAGTGTGTTGGCGAGAGACCCCTAAAAGATTGCATTACATCAGGAAACCTTCTGAATGTGGAACGATCACAATTTAGTAATCGAGCTGCACCCCGAATAGAACCTGTTTGATCCAGTGCGGCGCGAACAACGTCAGCTGTGATTTCATGGCGAGTCCTAGAGCTATCTACTAAGTGTTGCATCAGTTGAGATTGCCGTCTACGCCTCGTACCGTCATCCTTTGACCAAGCCTGCTTACTTAACTCTGCTGTTAAAGCTCTGGCGTTAGGAGATTTATAGTACTCAATCATGGCATCACGATGCACTTTGCGGGTTTGATCGGAACAGTTTCTTCTCCCTTCAATGAGTCTTTGGCGAACTTCTGCATACTTTGCATCGTGCCAAAAGTTCACAGCTTTTTCTTTTTGCTGTTGACAAAACATTCTATTCCATTCAGGATCTAGTCTGAGCCTAACAAGGGCTTCTCTCACAGACTGCCCATGTTCATCGGGATCGAACTCATCACCGTAGTTTATTCGGTTATGCATACGCACATGGTCTGATGCATCCATTCTCACAATATTCCAAGGATTATTGTTTAGACGATTAAAGTCTACATGATGGCGATGTGTGTTGGGAGTATTCTCATAAATTCCATAGTATAAGTTCCATTCGTCGCTCAACCGATGCGTGGGATATAAATGACCATTGAGAGGCTGGTATACCATTTCGTAACCACGAGCCAGTTGACGGTAAAGAGGCATTAGGGAATCTTGTGGTCTGAGGGTATGAGCCTCAACCATGCGACCATCTCTAGTCATGAAGAGATGATCATGAGTACAAAATATCGACTGTTCATTGTCTAGAGTAACCTCTAGTAAAGAATCGCACCCAATATATCGGGGATTGTCTAGCTGAGTAACTATAATTCTGCCATGTTGCCCAACACTATATCCCCAAAACTTTTCCCCATTAGCAGCGCGTTCTGCCATCTCTTCTAATGTTGGCGCTGTACCATCAACTAAGGCAACTCGAGTATCACCTCTAAAGCACCTAGCATAAGTACTTTTACCAATACAAATCACCGTGATATTCTCTGGTACTGTCAATTTTTCCAACGCCACCCCTAACCCATAGGAATGGGCAGGCAAAATGAAGAAACTGCCTTGGGAATCTTCGTGTAAACTCGCCGGATCGAGATTCGCCGGATTGAAATTTTTGGGATCGATCACCGTCCCAGGCACATGGCGAAAGATCCGGAAATCCTTAGGCGACAGCCGAATATCATAACCATAGGAAGACAAACCATAGCTAATCACAGGGCGCAGGGCTTGATCGGGGCTATCTTGCACCCGTCGTACCAAGCTCGGTTCAAAAGGGGCAATCATCCCCGATCCTGCCATGGTAGTAATCCAACGATCATTTTTTAGCATAGGTTTCGTGAGGTTTATCTGTCTGTTGGCAAATGCACAGAACCAAATTTTATGACAATATGGTGACACTGCCTCAAACTCTGCCAACCAAAGTGATAAAGCCATAATGAATCCTTCAGATTGCCCGCCGGATCGTTTGCTAATTGTTGATGATGTGCCTGATAACGTATTTCTCGCCCGCACTATTCTTGAAGAAGAGGGATACGAAATTCTCACCGCAGCAGATGGACCAACGGCATTACATTTGGTGGCAACGGAAAAGCCAGATTTAGTATTGCTTGATGTGATGATGCCCGGTATGGATGGCTATGAAGTAACCCAACGGATTCGCCAAATGCCGGATTTACCGTTCATTCCCATTTTGCTGATCACTGCCTATGATCGGGCAAATGCTGTACAGGGTTTAGATTTGGGCGCTGATGAGTTTATTCGCAAACCCATTGAAGCAGAAGAACTATTAGCCAGAGTTCGTTCTCTATTACGCTTAAAACATAGCATTCAAGAACGGGATCGCATTGCTCAACAAAGGCAGGATTTTGTCTCACGGCTAACCCATGACTTACGCACGCCCCTGGTCGCCGCCGACAGAATGTTAGGTTTATTGCAGGATGGAGCACTGGGAGAAATCAGCCCCAGTGTCTGCGAAGCGTTGGTAATTATGGAACGCAGCAACCGTAATCTGTTGGAAATGGTGAACACATTATTAGATGTTTATCGTTACGAAGCAGGCAGTAAAACCCTAGCTCTACAACCCTTAGACCTAGCCACTTTGTTACCCCAAGTAATTGAAGAACTACACTCTATTGCCACTTCTAAAGGATTGGGTTTAAACTTAGTTGTAGAACCTGCTGCCAACGTTCAAGATGCCATTACCGTTAAAGGAGATCGTCTAGAATTAGTGCGAGTATTTAATAATCTAATTGGGAACTCTTTGAAGTTTACGGAAACTGGCAGCGTGGATGTGCATTTAGATTTAGAATCCATTGGCACTAACGGCACTGGGAGCCAATATGCTAAGGTAACGATTCGTGATACTGGCATCGGCATTCCTCCGGCAGAAATTCCTTTATTATTTCAGCGATTCCGTCAGGGGAAACACCAAAAACAAGGCAGTGGCTTAGGTTTGTATTTGTCTAACTATATCGTGGTCGCCCACGGTGGCAGTATCAGCATAGATTCCCAGCCAGATCAGGGATCTGAGTTTACGGTGCGATTACCCCTTTAAGAACGCCCTTTGGCAACACCTTGAGAATGCCTTGAGAATTAACCTTTTAGAAAATTAATTGTTCAATGAGTCATGAGTTACACTATCTAGAGACTTTATAGGGAAACTGAAACTTCTCCCATGCCGCACCTCAGCGAACTAAGTAATTAACTAGGCGCTTTAAAGGATTGCGGTTAATGCTATATAGCCGATCCATTTCTCTTTCTACGACAATACGATTACGGTACAAATTACTCAGAATTGCTCGACCTGTTTTTGATACTTCTAGATAACGAATAGAATGAGTCAAATATGTCGATACACAATGCCAATAAAATTTTGGATATCCCGCCCTCAAATCATTAGGGTCATGATAGCCCATGACTTGATGACTGCCTATTTCTGCAAACTCTGCAAATAACATCGGTAGTTTCGTCAAATAAGAAGGATCGGATAATTGTCCAATCAAATCAGCACCTCTGGCTAATCCAGCTAAGCTAACAGTATCTTCATACAAAGCATTCTTTGGTACAGGAAAGCGCGTTAATTCAATACTTAATTGAATTGCTTCTACATCTAATAAATCGTAGGAATTTAGTCTTTCAGCAACGAATAATTTACTGCGATCAACATGATAAGGGCTTAAACTTGCTCCTGTTGCCGTAGCTGAAATAGTAATAACCTGATCGTCATTACCAGTAGTAAATTTACAACATTCTGGCTGATCAGCCGTACAGATTCCTTTCAGATAACCAATATCATGACACAGCAAACCAACCATAAAGTTTAACCATTCCCCAGGGGAAAGTGTCTCATGACAGATGTGTCTACCTGAGATGATTTCTTGTCCCACCAAAATAACTTGTAGGGTGTGTTCTAGATTATGATATGGCGCATCGCATTCCATAATCAGCTTTAAAACGTCTAGACTAATTTCCCTAAACAGGTTACTAAATTCTTGATATTTATGATGATAAATATAACTGTATTCGTTAACTATATATTTGATGGAACTATAAATTAGCTCAATTTGTGATTTGGGTGTGTTTGACATTTGCCAATCCAAAAGCTAAAGAAACACCAATACCTTAATTATAGCTGTTGGTTTTAATCTAACTCAGGATCTTTCTACGCGAATTGACTGATTTAAAGCTTACTTAAAAGAAAGACAATCTTTTCTCTGATAATCATTAATCTAGTCTTAACGAAATCCTAGGGTAAGTTTCAGTAGGGTTGGATATCACCAGAATAAAAAGCGAGCGTCAGCAGATAGGGAGAAATTGCTTAAATTATTGCTTAAATTAAGGATGTAGTTAGTTAATTGGTTTTACAACCACAGCCTTAATCTATTCAGAATCTATTCAGAAACCAACATTTCCCGAATCATCCACCGCTGATCCTTCCGCACTAGTTCATATTCCACTGTATACTTAGCATCAATCTTTGACGCGCCTTGATCCAAGTTACCATTACTAAAGAAGTTGCGCGTTTCCGAGATTTTAGCCACTACTCTGGCTTTGCGGCTACCATCGGTGCTAACTCGCTCAATTTCCGTGGCTTTACTAATGTATTGCAAATAGGAATTAGTATTCTTTAGTTCCTTGGCTCTGCTTTTCCATTCACTCAACACTGGATCAACTAAGATTGTATCAATGAGTTCAATCTCATGGGTGCTACCTAAAGCCCTAGATTTAATCGCCTGCCAACTTTCAATTAACCTCAGAGCAGCTTCTTTATCTAGCTTCTCCACCGCCACAGGAGCCAACTTATTACTGTTGATTTCACTGACCAATGGCTCAAAAGCTTGTTGCAATGGAGTGATTGCCTCTGCCTTTGAAGGACTTGATAGGGAACGCCATGCCCACACCGACAAAGCAATTGTTCCAGTGAACAAGCCCAGCGCCAATCCAACCACCGTCAGAAAACGTTGCCATTTTATTTTGAGTTTGCCCCGATGCACAGCATTTTCTGGTTTAGGGGTTTGGGAAGATGTGGGACGATGCCGTGGATTACTGGCTGCCACCCGCACACTATTTACTTTGGTTTGCCGATCCACTTCTGGCTCAGCATTCTTTTCCAGATTTCTTTCGAGGACAGTTTGTCGCCTAGTGCGGCGCGGCGCTATGGGTTCAACCTGTTCCAAGGTCGCTGGATAATAGGGCGGGAGCGTCTGTTCTGATTGATAGGAACGGGGCTGATAATTACCAACTGGACTAACAATACGCGGCTCCCAATTACGGGTCTCAAATGTGGTAGTCGTGCTGGTTACAGTCCAATCACTGCTGATGGAACTGGTGGCGGGTAATTCTTCTAAATATGCTTGAACTTGTTCGTCGGCAAAGTAATCTTTTAGGGAAGCAACTTGATTTAACAAATCTCGAAAATGGGGATAAACCTCTTCCTGTAACCACCGTTCGCTGTACAAACACAGACCAGGCAATAAATCTGGCGATCCTTCGGAACATTGCCGAATGAAAGAAATTTGATCATATTCCGTACTCTTTTCCAGGGACATGGTAGCTTCTTCCGTCTGTCCCAAAAGCAAAGCGCAGACCGCTTGTTCGAGATAAATATCTTGTTTGGCGCTGATTTTGATTAGTAATCCCTTGGCACGGCGAATTAGAGCCGGTTGCCGCTGGGAAAAACCTCGGGCAATTAGGGCATAAATCGCTAAATAACAAGCTACCGATGACGGGCGGCGGGCTTCATCTTCAAATAGAGCCTGTTGTTCTGCCGTGGTCATGTAAGTTCGTAATTGCTGAATAAAACGCAGGAACTCGTCAATACTTAAACCCGAAGAATCCTGTCCTACTCCATCAATCCCCCGTCGGGCTTCAAGCATTTCCTGCAATAACTGAATGCCGCGCTGATGTTCTTCAGTTTGATAGTCTGGGGCTGCCATCAGTTCCAAAATGCGATAGGGACGCAATCGGAATAGATCTAGCTGAATCTCACTACGCAAACTGACAAATAAACCCTCCCGTAGCAGAATCTCTTGGGCAGTTTCAAGGGAACGTGCCGCCGCTGAATATTGTCCTTGCTTCCAATATTCACGCCCTAGTTCTAGATATGACACCGCAATGGACAAAATTACATCGCCATCAAGGGGATTATGGGTGGTGGCGAGGGAACGATTCAGAGAAATATTATCGCCCTCATAATGGGATTGAGCTATTTGCAGCACCTTACGAAAATCTCCCAGTTCACACAGCAGTAATAATAGTCCCGCAAAATCTCGTTCATCACTGGTATCCACCCAAAACAAAGGCGACTCCAGCAACCCAGACTCAGGATTAGACTGGTCTTTGGGGGGCACAGCGGTGGGGCTAGACTCCGGTTGTTGATGACTACGCCGCTGGATTGACTCAATTACTTGATTGTAAGCACGCTCTAGAAGCCGCTTCCGGGCATTAACCGAGGCATCGGAATATTCGCGGCGCGGCAGGGACTGCAACCGATCACGATAAGCTTGTTGCACCTGTTCCAGTGCAGCTTTTGGCGGTAACCCTAGTAAGCGATAACAGTCCAGAGCGGCTTTCACGTCAGTTTCTCGATATTTTTTAGGGTGATTTTAGGGTAAGTTGGGGTGTAATCTAGCAAACTTAATAGCGAATTTAATTGAAGCAATGGAACCTAGCGTAAATCAGGTAGCGCAACTGAGTCCATTGGTTAGTTGGATTCATCCGGTCAATCATAGGTGATGGGGTTGTTGATTATTTACCAGTTGATCGCCTAGGACAGGGGGATAAGAAAGTTTACTTAATTATCACTTGGTTATTGCTGGGTTATTACTGGGTTATTGCCGAGCCATGATTTGGTCAGGTAATTTCAGGGTAATTTAGCCTAAAATCCTGGGGATCGCAACTCTAATATAATCTGACACCTCATCCGACATTGACAGAGACTTAGATTAGGGTGTGGAAGTAATGATTGATCAAGAGTTCAGGCATTATAGTCTATTGGGATTCTAATTAAGGTTTCTGAGGAGATCTGAATCCTATGTGATCATGATTTAGCTGCCAATTCATAGTAGAGATTACTAAAAAGATTGCTAAAAACTACTCAGGAATTCCCATTAGCTGCTATCCCCTGAAATAGTCGAAATAAATTGCAATTTTGCGGGAAATTCCAGTGATATTAACCAAATTCGCCCTAAAGAAAAAGCTGCTAAGAAATTAATCAGATTAATATTTTCTTGGCTGATTATCAGTTAATTTTCAGTTGGCGCAACCAACTCAAATAAATTACTAGGGGCACTGCTCCGAGGTTTTACAGCAGTTTGACGGTGAAATGATGACTTTTTGGCGACGTAATGCTAACAAATCGGTCAAGATGTGGTATACAAGTGGCAACTCTGTGATGAGCCACCCTGCTCTGTCAATTCACTGGTTCGCCCCAACCTAGACTCCCTGTGTATGTACGTCAAAAATGTTGAACTTTGCCGCTTTAAGTCCTTTGGGTCAACTACTGCGATTCCGCTGTTGCCCGGATTTACTGTGGTCTCTGGTCCCAATGGATCGGGTAAGTCTAATATTTTAGATGCGCTGCTGTTTGCCTTGGGGCTGGCTGGTTCCAAGGGAATGCGTGCGGATCGGTTGCCGGATTTGGTCAATCAAGCCCATGCTAAAAAGGGACGCACCGTAGAAACTAGCGTTACCGTCACTTTTGCCCTGGATGACCATGAACTAGCGCTGCTCAAGCAAGATGATGATGTTTTCCAGTTGACTGCCCCCAACAATAACCCAGCCTCTAAGGATGAAGTTAAAGGGGAATGGGTGGTAAGCCGCAAATTACGGGTTACGCAACAGGGGACATATACTTCCACGTACTACATGAATGGTACGCCCTGTACTTTGAGCGAACTGCACGAACAATTAAGCAAAGTCCGCATTTACCCTGAAGGTTATAACGTGGTTTTGCAGGGGGATGTAACGGGGATCATTTCCATGAATGGCAGGGAGCGGCGGGAAATTATCGACGAGTTGGCGGGGGTGGGGGAATTTGACCGCAAAATTAATACTGCGAAAAACAAGCTTGATGAAGTCAAGGATCAGGAAGAAAAATTCCGCATTGTGGAACAGGAATTAGTCCTAAATCAAGAGCGGTTGCAGGTTGACAGTCTCAAAGCCAAGAAATATCAAGCTCTTAAGGATGAACTAGCGGTTTATCAGGGGGCTGAAGCGGTAGTTTTACACCGTAATTTGGTTTATCAAGAGTCCATCAAACGCATTGAACTTCAAAATTGTCGGGATCAAGCGCGGGCTTTAGCCAGACAGATGGAAGAATTGAGCCAAACCATTGATACCACAACGGTACAGCTTAATGAACTCAGCGCCAAGGTTCACACCCTTGGGGAAGAAGATTTCCTCGCCACTTCCACCCAAATTGCAGAACGTCAAGCGGAATTACGGGCACTGCAACGACGGCAGCAGGATTTGGGACAAACTTATCAAAATACCCAAAATCAGATTACTTTTACCCAAGAGGAAATTGATCGCCTTTTAAGGGAACGGGATAATCTTAATCATCAAAAGCAACAGCAAGATCATGCGGTGGTTAGTCTGCAAAAGACTCGCGATCAACAAGCAAATATCGTCGCGGAATATCGGAAGGAAGTCCAGAGTTTAGCGGGGGCTTCGGCGGTGTGGTTGCGGGAACAGTCTACCCTACGCCAAGAAATCGACCGGATTCAGCAGAATCTTGATCCCAAAAAACAGGAACAAACTCGACTGCTGGAATCCCTGCGGCAATGGGAAATGCAGTTGAATCAATATCAAACGGAATTAGCTCAAGTTCAGCTAGGGACGGGGCGCTATAGCCTAGATACCACCGAGCAATCCATTGAATCTCTTTTAGCAGCACAACAGATTGAAGTTAGTAAAACCGAAGCTTTGGTGCAGACTCTGGCAAAAAATCTCAGTGAAGCCCAGTCCGATGTGCAATTGCAACAGGAAACCATTGATCGCCTCACTCAAGAGCAACAGGTTAAGAACCGCCAACTGGATAAGCTAGAAGCCCATGCCCAAGCTAATCGGGAATTCCAAGGCACTAAAGCCAGTCAGTTAATTATCGAAGCTGGGGTCATGGGAGTTTATGGCTTAGTGGCTCAATTGGGAATGGTGGAGCCGCGCTATCAAACTGCCCTAGAAATTGCTGCTGGTGGACGCATGGGACATTTAGTCGTCGAGAATGATGAAGTAGCAGCGGAAGCAATTCAGTTATTGAAGTTACAGCGGGGTGGTCGGGCGACGTTTTTACCGATGAATAAGTTGAAAGAACCCCAAACCCTGCTTCGGCAACAAGCGAATGAATTGGGAGCCATTGATTATGCGGTTAATTTAATCACCTGTGAAGATCGCTACTCGGCAGTGTTTTCGTTTGTATTTGGGAATACCCTGGTATTTGATCGGTTGGATCGAGCGCGGCAACATTTAGGCAAACAACGCATGGTCACCCTCGAAGGGGAACTCCTAGAAACCTCTGGGGCGATGACTGGTGGTAGCACAACGATTAATTCAGGAGTGCTTCATTTCGGTAAAAATACCAATAAAGAATCTGCTGAAATTAAAGAACTTAGAGATCGCCTCTTAGAAATCGATCAGATGTTAACGCGATTGAATCAAAGATTGGAAGTGGCTAATAGTGGCGTGGCTAAATATGACGCGCAATTGCAACAGGCTCGTGCTAATCATCGGGAAGCAGTGCGGCAATATGAACGGATTCACGAACAATTACACCGTAACACCCGCGAACAGGAACGGCTTCAGGAGCAGATTTCTAAACTCGCTGGCAATATCAATCATGCTAATCGACAAACTGAAGCTTTCGCAAAAATGATCTCTGAATTAGAAGCAGAGTTACATACTAAACGCCAAGAATTAACTGAATTGGAACAGTCCAGCCGTAACGTTCGCTGGCAGCAAGCACAGGAAAATCTCCAAACTCAAGATGCACTCTTGAATAATCTGGAAGTGGAATATCGTGCCTTAAAGCAACAGATTACGGAGATAGATAATCAGTTACTCCTGACCCTAGAGAAAATTAGTCAGAAGCAAAATCTACTACAGGAATTACGTTCACAGCAAGCGGAACAAATCAATGCCAGCGCCAATAACCAATTGCAAATCAAACAAATGGAAGATGATCTGGCGGTTTTGCAGAACAAATTAGAACAGTTTGAGCAAGTTTTAGGGGCGGCGAAACAAGAGCGGGATGCTTGCGAACGGAGTTTGATGGCTTATCAACAACATTCACAGCAAACTGATTGGCAATTGCAGAAGAATGGCGAGAAGCAAGCTGAAATTGAAATGCAGTTGCTCAAGCTAGAAACCGAAATCAAAGAAATTGAACTGCCTGACCCAATGCCGGATATTCCTGAAGGTATGACCCCAGAGCAATTACAACATGAGCAACGTCGCCTCCAAAAACGGATTCAAGCGATGGAACCAATTAATATGACGGCACATATTGAATATGAAGCCATTGGTGCAAGGTTGGCGGAATTGAGTGGTCGTTTAGAGACTTTATATCAAGAACGGACGGAATTATTACTACGGATTGAGAACTTTACGACTTTACGGCAGAGGGCATTTATGCAAGCCTTTGATGCAGTAAATCAACACTTCAAGGAAATTTTTGCAGAACTTTCTGATGGTGACGGCTATCTGCAATTAGAAAATACTCAAAATCCCCTTTCGGGTGGTCTGAACTTAGTGGCACATCCTAAGGGAAAGCAGGTGCAGCATTTAGCTTCCATGTCTGGGGGCGAAAAGTCCCTCACCGCTTTGAGTTTCATTTTTGCTTTACAGCGTTATCGTCCGTCACCGTTCTATGCCTTTGATGAAGTGGATATGTTCCTTGACGGGGCAAATGTGGAACGCCTTTCTAAAATGGTTCGGAAACAGGCACAGTTAGCCCAATTTATTGTGGTGAGCCTGCGTCGTCCGATGATTGAAGCTTCTGAGCGTACCATTGGCGTAACTCAAGCACGGGGCGCACATACGCAGGTTTTAGGATTGGAATTGGGTACGGTGAAGTAGCTACTTTTGAGCTACTTTTGGTGATTTATCCCATTCCTAATTACTCCATTTCTAAATGTTCTATCGGTTAACTTTCCTTACATAACTGATAGAAATGTCCTACTGGTCCCTGTCCGTGTCCAATGGCTAATGAGAAACGTAATGCATTGGTTACATAGTTCTTTGCCTCAATTACCGACTGGTGCAATCCCTTTCCCTGGGCTAGATTCGCTGTAATTGCTGCTGCCAAAGTGCATCCTGTACCGTGAGTATGGGGCGTGTCAATCAATTCCGTTGTTAAAACCTCCCAATCGTTGCCGTCATACCACACATCAACGCCTTTATGGGATTGCTCCATACCGCCACCTTTGACTAAGACATGGCGACATCCTAACTGATGAATCTTTTGGGCAGCGGTTTTCATATCTGCTAAATTCTCAATTGACATATTAGCGAGAATCTCTGCCTCGTAACGATTTGGCGTAATGATAGCCGCTAGGGGAATCAAATGACTAACAATGGTATCCATCGCGTCTTGGGCAATTAACTTCGCACCAGTGCGGGACACCATTACTGGATCTAGAACGAAATTACCTAGACCAAAAGCCGTGATTTTGCGAGCGACGATCTTCATAATCTCAACATTCAATAACATACCTGTTTTGAATGCTCCCACTCGCAAATCCATTAATACCGCTTCAATTTGTGCCGCAACACTTTCCGATGTCATGGCATCTACACGGGTTACGCCTTGGGTGTTTTGGGCGGTGACGCAGGTAACTACACTGGCTCCATGAACACAATGGAATGAAAAAGTCCGTAAATCTGCCTGTAAACCAGCCCCGCCGCCACTGTCAGATCCGGCGATAGTGAGGGCAATCGGCACATTGGTTAACATAAATGATGCCTCGATTATTCCTTGATTGTTCCTTAAGTGATGATTTAATAGTTGAATTAATAGTTGAATGAATTACTTTGAGTCTATGATTAATGCACGTTAACGCCCTCTAACGGAACTATTACGACGACGCTCCGTAGTATTTTCAGTACTCAATTCTAACAGATAAGGGAACGAAGCATATTCTTCATAGGAACCAATCCAAATCTCATAGGTTCCCGCTAACCAGCGTCCCGCAATACCAGGATTACGATTCCCGCTGTCATCATTGCACCACACGCCTCCGGGACCTCTCACAATCAGCACCGTATCCCCAGAACTACGGACCAGCAATTGTAAATAACCTAACGGTTCAGTTAAAGTCAGACGATGATCGGGCTGGCGATCCACAAAACCAATGCAATCACCGGTTTCTGTTTTAGGTCGGAGACTAATGCTCTGACTAGTGAATGGTCCACCACTCAGTCCATGCATGATAAACTTCTGTGCCGTAGCTTTCGGTGAGATGGTGACGGACTCAAACATCGGCACTGATGATTTCTTATCCAAAATCACAGTATTGGAATTACCAGAGTTCGCAGACTGGGCTGTGGATTGTGTTATAGATTGTGTTATGGATTGTGCTGTAGCTATGGGAGGTTGTAGGAAACCAGTTCCAGCGGTTATCGTTGTTAACAAACAAGATAAATAACGAACCGATTTAGACCGAACTGATTTAGAGTGAAGCAAACTAGAGAAAATTCGATGCGACATCATAGGATAAGATTTCTGAACGATTTAGATCATGGGACAAATAACTGCACCAGTGTCTCATACTAGGGAGTTAGATAGTACTGTCAGTGATACTATTCTTCCACATTGGCATTTTCTGGGTTTGCACTGTGATCATCATCTAGTAAGAATTGAATTTCAGGTATTTCGGCTTCGATAAATGGTAAAGAAGCACCATCTAAACCACGTTTAATCCGTTTTGGGGTGTAGTCTAAAGTAACAAATAACGGAAAATGAGATT
Source organism: Pseudanabaenaceae cyanobacterium (assembly GCA_044358815.1). Taxonomy (GTDB): domain Bacteria; phylum Cyanobacteriota; class Cyanobacteriia; order Pseudanabaenales; family Pseudanabaenaceae; genus JBAXSK01. The sequence continues at coordinate 27,385 of JBIKNH010000029.1, forward strand.
CTCCTTTATCTCCCATGAAATTACGATGTTTCCAAGGTAAAAGCCAGTAATATTCTTCCCCTAAAATCACTTCTACCTGCCGCCACCGTTGCAACATCGTCGCAAAATCTTCATGGGGACGATGGATAAAAACAAAAATTTCCTGCTCAGTTTTTACCTTCCAGTCTGGATCACACATAATCAAAGCCAAATCGCACTGCAACTGAGTATGATGATAGTTCCCATTGGGTAGCGCCATTTTGACCACAGGTAAAGGCACACTAATTAAACTTTCATCAGGGCGGCGTAAACTGGGCACTAACTCAAAATAAGACCGATAGAGCCGCAACATCCGCAGTGCTGCTTGGGGATGGCTATAATGGGACAGCAAACAGTCATATTGCTCTTGATGAGTACTCATAACATTGATAGGGCATTAATTAGGGAGTTCACGCCAGATCCGCTGGGCAGAAAGCTGAAACATATCACCATGATACCCAGATATAGGGATTTTGAGCCACAGTGATTTTAAGCCACAGTGATGCATAGTGCTTGACTATCATACAAAAGAATAACCGATCAGCCATCAGTATTTACGATACATTTATTAAAGT
>JBIKNH010000189.1:0-8478 GCA_044358815.1 Pseudanabaenaceae cyanobacterium
CTATTGGTACGATGCTGTGGCAGCCTACACCCTATGGCTCGAACAAGACAATCCCAAAGACACCACCGCCCGCAGTGAACGCACAGAAATTCTTAACGCTGGTCTAGCCACCCAAGTGAATCTAACTAAGGATGCCAAACAGCAACCCGATCCAGCAAAACTGGAATATTTCTTGCAGAAACTCAACGACACAGCTTTTGCCAATGATTTGCCAGCGGCTTCCACCAATGAGCTTGTGCCTTAAAAATCTTCAAGCTAAAGCCAGGTCATGAGTAACAAACAATGACTAGGACAAGTAGGATCAGAGGTTCAACCCCTATCTCATCTTGTCCTAGTTTTTTCTGTTTAGTTGCTGCTGAACTGCATTAGTCATCACACCATTACCAGTCATCAATGATACTGGTCACCATTGATGATTACTGTCCTAACCGAGAGCATGTCAGAGTGAGCATAAGATCGCAAGAAATCAAAGCAAAATGCTATGATCACAGCCGAATACCGCATAAGCTAATGCACAGGCGACACAAACTCTAAAACCTATGGCAGACAGAGAAAGCAAATCAGGTAACTTTTGGGGCGGCTTTTTGTTCGGCAGTCTAATTGGTGGAGTTGTCGGTGCTTTAGTAGCCAACACCCTCAGCCGCCGTGCTCTCGCTGAAGCCGATGATTTTGCCGAGGATGACGAACCTTCAACCGACGATCACAGCAATGGTCGAGATGCCACCCGCCGCAATCTAGAACAAAAAATTGCCCAACTTAATGCGTCCATCGATGCGGTGAGTAAAGAATTATCAATTGATGAAGCCCAAAGACGCAGGCGCACCCACTTACGCCCTCGGGCAGAGGCGGAAACCTCACCGGACCCTGAGGGGAATCAATAGCTGAGACTTCGGTAAAATTAAGCTTAGTTCTGAGTTCTGATGAGACTGGTTCTGATTAGTTTTTATACAATCAGTTGCGGTGCAATGAGTGCTTGTTAGGTCGGCACTCAAATTTAGTAGCCTTTCTTTAGTAATGTTTGTTTAGTAGTCTTGCTTAGTTTGGTTTCTTGGCTATGGAGCCAACTGTCCTCTTACGTTATGCAATACTGCATCGATCCACCCCACCCTTAACAACCACATACATCTATGGCGATTGTCTTAACTACGGCATATCAGTTTATTTCCATCTATTTACTGATTTTATTCGTCAGGGTTTTGCTCACTTGGTTCCCTGGTATTGACTGGTCCCGCCAACCCTTTGAATTTCTTAGCCAGATTACTGACCCCTATCTGAATTTATTCCGTTCCTTACTGCCCCCCTTAGGTGGTATCGATTTTTCTGCCATGTTGGCATTTGTTGTACTGTCCCTAGTGCAAAAAATGTTGGAACAGTTTGCTTTAGCAGGCAGTTTTTAGGGATGAGATTGCAGTGGTGGCAATCAATGGGACGGTTTGATGATTGCCTCCCCTTAAGTCTTCACCTATTAGCTCTTAACCTAGGTGTCCTCATCTAAATGCCATCTGAACGCCATCTAAATTCCAGCCAGATCAATCCCATCTAAATCATAATTTGCCCCACATCCTCAATCCCCTTAGACGCGGTTGCACCTGTTAGACTTGGTTGCTTAGACTTGGTTGCATTGAGGGGGATTAACTGCAATACACTAGATGGCGGTTTAACGGTTTAGCTGACGGCTCAGCCCAATGTATTTTAAGAAACATACATTTTAAGAAACATCAAGAAACATTTCAGGAATATTATTTCATGACAGGTTTATTAAATCTGAGTGGCAAAACTGCCCTTGTTACTGGTATTGCTAACAACCGCTCCATTGCCTGGGGCATTGCCCAAAAACTCCACGAAGCCGGAGCTAGTTTAGGGATCACCTATCTACCCGACGAGCGCGACCGCAACAAGAATAAAGTTGCCGACTTAGTGGCTCCCTTGAACCCAGATTTTCTGTTGCCGTTGAATGTCCAGCAAGATCAACAGGTCACAGACTTGTTCACTGCCATTGCTGCAAAATGGAGCAAGATCGATATTCTGATCCACTGTCTCGCTTTTGCCAACAAAGACGAGCTATCCGGTGACTTTTCTAATGTTTCGCGGGCAGGGTTTCAGTTAGCGATGGATGTCAGCGCATTTTCGCTGATCGATCTATGTCGGGCAGCGAAACCCCTGATGACCGAAGGGGGCAGTGTGATCACCCTCAGTTACATTGGTGGGGCGCGGGTTGTGCCTAACTACAATGTCATGGGAGTCGCCAAAGCCGCCCTAGAAATGAATGTTCGTTATCTTGCCGCTGAACTGGGAGCCGCTAACATCAGGGTTAATGGTATTTCTGCCGGACCAATCCGCACCCTTGCCTCCGCCGCCATTGGTGATTTTCATAAGATGCTGCATCACTATGAAACCAATTCTCCCCTGCGTCGCCTTGTTACCCAAGAGGAAGTGGGTAGCACCGCCGCATTTTTGGCCAGTGATTTAGCGGGTGCGATCACCGGACAAATCCTATATGTTGATGGTGGCTACGAAGTCACGGGTGCGCCTTTGTCTCTTTAGATGTGGTTCCCTTAGAGATGTATCCAGGGATGTATCTTTAGAGAATCATTTGTCCCGTGCCTCACCATCGAGGTACTTCTTGCGTAAATCACTAACAGACCCCCATGCAAACCGAAAGTTTCAAAGAACAGTTTCCGCTGTTTGATGCAGCCAGCCCTGAAACCTTAGATTGGCTCTTGTCCGAGGCGGTAGAACGCGACTATCCCCCCAATCGTGCGGTGTTGATGGAAGATGCATGGGGGAATGCCGTTTACTTCATTTTGTCTGGCTGGTTGAAGGTGCGATTTCTCAGCGGTCAGGAGGACACCACCCTAGCGGTACTGAGTAACGGTGATTTTTTTGGTGAAATGGCAATTCTAGATGAGTCCCCTCGCTCTACGGATGTAGTCGCCTTCACCGCAGTGCGGGTTTTGACCATTCCCGCCCAGAAATTTATTCAATTTTTATTCAAAGATCCCCAACTGCATCATCGAATGTTGCAACTCATGGTGCGTCGGCTGCGCAAAGCAAATCAGCGCACTCAACTCCGGCAACAAGTGCCAGCGGTACGGATTGCCAGTGTTATACTAGGACTAGCTGAAACCTATGGTAGTAGTGTAGATGGGGGAATCGAAATGTTTAGTTTGCCGCTCAAGGACATAGCTGATCTATCTGAGGTGTCGGTGGATGACACTGGTAAGGTGGTGGACAAACTCAAGGAAAAAGGATGGCTTTTAGTAGACCCAAAGCGTCAAGTTTTATCTATTGCTAATGTTAAACAGATGCAACAACTGGCGGCATTTCGGTAGCGATTTAGTGATCTGAAGGGAGCGGAGCCAAAGCGTGATTAATGACTAACAGAATATTGAACCTGACGGGGGTAACTCAATCGTTCTATAATCCTGTTCTATGGCACTAGATAAGATTTTTAGATCAAATCCCCAGATTAAATTCCTAGATGAAACTCTAAGTGGTTGGCTATATCCTAATAGTACCTCCCCAAATTCATTGATAATTGTTTGTTAAAGTTTGCTGCTAAGATTGGTTGCTAAAAGTTTTGCTGCTAGAACTGCAAAATACCAGATGCGTGAGAGCCAAGCACTGAGGAACAAAAATGGCTGATGGTAAAGATAAACCGAAGTCCCCCGCTGGGGCAGATGACAAACCATCCTCCTTTGCAGAGACCGATGGTATTGATTGGTTTATCATGTCAGATTTTAATGACCTTTTGTCTGGGAACAGCACAACCCTAAAACCGACTACGCCACCTACCACCAGTCCTAAGGTTCCCCAGTCTGCCCCCGATCAACCATCGGTCAAAAAGACGCTGGCAACAAATCCGTTACCAACCAACCAAGGTAATCCATTTGTTAACAGTGAAGATGAAGACGATGCTGCTTGGTTGGCAGAATTAGATTTAGATTCCCCAGTGGTGAGTGATCTTGGTTTCACAGCTACGGTCCTGTCTACTCCCAAAACTCTAGGAAAAGATTTAACTAAAGATTCACCCAAAGATTTACCTCAAACTGCCCCCCCTCAGCCCTCCGCAACTAGTGATAGAAATAGTAATGCAAATGTTGAGGTAGCACCACCAGCGGGAATTGACTGGCTGATTTTATCTGACTTAGGGGATAGTGTCTCTGAAGGTGGTACGAGAAAACCTGAGGCAAAAACCGATACGAAATCCGCTAACACTCAAAATGCTAGTGTAAAACCACAGCCTAGCCCCAATTCTCCGCCAGATTTAAGTCTTGATTTTGGCTCTAAGGACAGCGCTCAGTTTTTGGCTGAATTTGGCAGCAGCTTTGATGATGATTTTGCTCAAGATTTAGCAGATGACTTCATGAATGAAGCCGCTTTAGAGAATTTAGGGGTTGATGAAGATTTAGGATTGTCAGACATCAATACACTGCCAACACCACTGGGCGCAGGTTTGGATGCAGCGACCCTAGATGACGAGCTTGGTGAAGGTCTCAGCGATGATCTAGATTTCTTGTTGGCAGACGAACCGGATTCTCATAATTCATCATTGGGCAATTCAGCACAGAATAATTTCGCTGAGATGGGAAATGATCTCATAGATTTGGCTACAAACAATGATTCTGATGCTGATGAGTGGTTACAGGGATTTGATGACGAACCAGAAAGTCCAGCGGTGGTATCAGATTCTCCGGTTGTACCTCAGATTGATCTTGGTGCTGCGGATATTTCCCAAGATAACTTCGATGATTTCGATGGTTCCCAAAACCTCCAGGAAGATCTCAAGGGAGATCTCAAAGAGAATGGAATAGGGAACGAGCCTAAAAGCAAAAATCCAACTACTCCATTACAGAATACTCCGCCCGAAGCGTCTTTAGCAGAGTCTTTAGCAGAGCCGTTGGTGGATAATATATGGGAATCCTCTAACACAGCTTACGACAATGACATCAACTGGCAGAGTGATGGGAACTCAGCCCCTTGGGATCAACCCATACCTACCACTACCCCAGCGACACCTACCCTAGACTCAGACCCCCTTGATACCGCCATCGTATTTGATTTTAATCAATTTCCTGAAGCATCCGGTGCCGATGAAGCTGAAGACTGGTTAAATACCCAGACCTCTTATCAGTCCGAAGGGATGGGCAAGAATACTACAGGCAGTATGGGCAGCACCACCGCCAACAAAGACGAATTCGGCGATATGGTCTGGCATATTCCCAGCACTGATGACGATGATTTTGGCGATACGGTGGTTACAGGTTGGCTTGAACCAGTGGAATCTACTGCCAATAACTCCAGTAGTGCTCAGTTAGATCCTTTTGCCAGTAATTGGAATAGTCCGTCTGTACCTCAGCAGGTTTCCCCGCCGATGGTGGCTACACCAAACCACATCGAAGCGGTGACGGTGGTGACCAGTGAAACTGTTTTACATGCTCCCTTAAATCCCGTTGCACATCCAAATGCAGGGCAATCAAGTTTTGAGGACTCGGAACTATTAGCTGATTTTGAGAATGGTTTTGAGAATGGGATCGATGACTGGTCGGATCAATCTAATCTGTCCGCTGATGCTGACATTGCTCCCTCGGCGGACTACGGGCAAAGTAATGTTCTAGACAATGCAAACATAGCCCATGCCCAGAGCTTAGACGCGACAAATCTCGCCAGTATCACCTATGACTTTGGTGCACAGTCCTCCAGTAATTATTCTGATAATTATTCTGACCAGGCTAGTGCTGACTTTTGGGAAAATGAATTCGATGCTATACTCGACCCAGAGGAATTATCCCCTTGGGACTCTGCCCAGATCGATCCGAGCCAGATTGACCCAAGTGAGTATGTTGATAATTTAGCTAATGAGCTTTTTCAGGATGCCCCATCCCTAGAGGAATTATCCCCAGAGCATCCGTCCGCCACTAATAGGGAAGCATCTCCCCCATCGCAGCCATCGTTTCAGCCATCGTCCCAAGTGACTACACTTCGTGCCGTTGATACATCAGGAGTTGCTGACTTTGCAGATGAATTCGAGAATCAGTTTGGTCATGAGTTGGGCAATACTTTCGATCAGATTGGGAATGAGTTTGCTGACTATAACGATCCTGCGGCTGGTTACCAAGATAACTATCAAGAGAACTATCAAGAATTTATTGCCGATTCCGGTTTAGCGGATGACTTTCCAATTACTAATCCTGTTGCTAATCCTGCCAGTGGTTTTAGTAGTGGCGCTGTGGCATCGTTCCCCAGCACTGCGCATTCCGGATTACCCTATGGCGGTGATGGTCTGAATCTTGACCCCTATGGTGCTACGGAATTGGAAGTTGATCTAGATGATTTCAATGCGGTTTTAGCCGATGACTTTATCCCTTCTGACTATCTCAGTACTGACTATCATCACTCAGCAGGTGCTACTGGTTTGATGCCCGCCACCCCACCAAGTGCAGCGCCAACCTATAATCCACCGCCTCAGTCCGGTTATACCAATAATGCCACTAGTGTTTCATCACCTAGTCCTGGTTCCTTTACCAAGCCAAACAATCCACCTATGGGCACTATAGATAATGATTATTTAGATAACTTTGATCTAGATGAATTTGACTCTAGTGTAGGTGGTTTAGCGGCAATGCAGGCTGGTTCCGATCCTAGTTTCAGTCAGGGGGGACAGTCAGGCTATGCCCCGCCACCATCGCCTTCGACCGCTCATAATCCCTTACCCCTACCGCCTTTACCCAAAATGCCCCCTTTACCACCTTTACCCCACACCGGCAATAAGGGCGCGAATCATGGTAATACTGGTTCGACTGCTGCTAGTAATGTTGCACCCAAACCCTATAACACACCGCCCCAACCCAGTATGCAACCCAATATGGGTAATGCTGCCAGTACTTCTACTAGTGGTACGACAGCCTATCGTTCCAGAGGTAGTGACAGTGGTGCTGCCTTTGATGATGATTTTCTCCGCAATGCTGGACGCGCCAATAGTTCCAACAGTGTGGGCAATACTAGTGGCATGGATACGGGCTTTAATACGGGTTTTAATATGGGGGGTAGTCCGGTTTTATCGAATTTCAATGATATTGGTGCTTTGGACATTCGTGATGATACGGACTGGACTGGCTTGTTAGATGGCGACTCGGAGTTATCAGACTCATTTACAGCAATGCCAGTGAGCAGTTATGCAACACCAAAACTACCGGATCAGTCAGGTTTTTTTACGGGAGAAACTGATGATTTACCCCGTCATCGGCAGCCACCCCTAGCTGGTATGAATAATACTGGCTTGACTGGGTTTGGTCCTCGCCCTACGCCCACGCCACAGATTGCGGACAATTTCAAGGCTCCCTATCCCCCTGGACAAACGGGTTTTGGCGCTCCTGGTATGGGCGCAGAAAAAGACAGCGATCGCCCAAGCTTGCCTGTAAGTATCAGCATCGAAGCGATCTGGGATAAAGCCAAGTGGCCCATTGTCGGTCTGATTTTGTTGATGATTGGTGGCGGTGGCATGATGCTCTTACAGCGTCCTTACACTGAGCTAGGGTTGAAGATCGGTTTTATTAAAGATGCCAGTGGTAAAAACTTGCAGGGCATGAACTTCAAGGATGCCAAGTTAGAAAACGTCAACTTCAGCGGCGCTAACCTAGAAGCCGCAGTGTTTGAAAATGCCAATCTGAAAGGGGCTGACCTATCCGATGCCAAATTAGATGGGGTAAATTTTGCTAGGGCTAATTTGCGGGGTACACGGTTACTGCGCACCAGTATTGTGTGGGCTAATTTCAAAGGGGCACAGTTAAATTTGGCGGATCTAGAAGGGGCGGATGTCAATCGGTCTAACTTTGCGGGGGCGACCTTGCAAGGGGCAAATCTGCGGGGCATGAAACTGGGGGAAGGGGATAAAATGGCGCGGCTAGAACCTAGGGATCGGCTGATGTGGCAGTTGGTCAATGAACCTAAGCCTGGTCGGAATCTAGCGGGACAAAATCTCTCAGGCTTCAATTTAAATGGAGCAGTTTTAGCTGGGGCGAATCTGACTAATAGCCAATTGTCGTTTGTGGACTTGACTGGTGCAGACTTGAAAAACGCTAATTTAGCTGGTGCTACGGTCAAAGGCATGAATCTAACCGGAGCCAAGTTAAATGGAGCGCAGTTTGCTGGGGCAATATGGGATAAGGATAAACCACCTAGAACCGATGGAACTACGGTGTGTCCGAACGGTAAACCAGGACCTTGTAAATTTTAGTGGAATTTTAGTGAATCAGTAATTCTGCAATTCTGGCATTAAAATCCGCAAAGTATCCCTAACTCGGTGTGCTAATAGTCCATACCACCAGCGCTCTGCACTTGACAGGGCTAGGATGGCGATTTGATCATGCAGTGCCAAGAACCCATTGGCTAAAACGTCGGCTTTTTTATGATTTTCTGTATAGTTGGGGGTGGGAGATCTGGGGGATATGGTAGCCGCTGCATCTCCTAAGTAAATTA
>JBIKNH010000190.1:0-8466 GCA_044358815.1 Pseudanabaenaceae cyanobacterium
AAGGGCGCAGGGTTCTCGCTAATCAAGTTCAACAAGTTTTTGATATCCTCTCCTGCTCTTATTCTTTCTGACTGATTTTCTACACTTCCCTTCCTCCTTACTTTTCAGAAAATGAATCCACCCTGCTCGCCCATTTTGGGAGAGGGGCTAGGGGTGAGGGCAAGATTTGTGAGTCATTAATATCCCCACAAACATCTACAACTTCTGCTGCAAAAATCCCACCAAATTCTGTAAAAACGCCTGACTCACGACATTTTTATCTGGTTTATCCGCTGCATTTTTGCCTGAACTTACCTCACTGTCAGGCTTTTTCTCCTCTTGATTCAGATCCGGTAAACTAATATCTTCCATACCTGAACTACTATAATTACCGTCAAAAGTCGGCACTTCTTCCGCCAAACCAACCACAATCAACCGAAAAGCAATCTGTCTAACCTTCTCAATCGGCTGATCTAACTCCTTCGCTATACCATTTAAAGTCAATATTCCATCCGCAAACTTCTGCACTGCTAACTCTGCCCGATCTAGCCGTAGACCATTATTCCCATTCCCTAAACTAAATAACGTCGAACTTGCCTCCGGTAACTTACTCGCTAAAACCTCCCAATTTTTCAGGCTCCGTAATCCCATTAAAGTCGTCTCTGTCGCTGGCAAACTCAAACCAGTCATTTCCGACTTCGGTAACTGCGCCTTCGGTTCAAAATGAAATAAACCATCTTCCACTTGAAACAAAGCACACACCTGCCGCAACACCTGCACACTAAACAGAAACTTTAACTGCTCCGGATCGAGAAAACCCCGCGTTTTGAGATTCACCCCTAGAGGCAAATTTTGCGTTAATAAATCGCTCATATCTGCCTGCATTTCCGACGAAAGCCAGCCCCGTTGTTCAATCAACTGTAATAAACCCTTCCCATCCATGCGAGTTCCCGCCGCCACCACGCGCCCCTGATGGAACCAAATATGCCGCAATAATTCCTTACCCCCAGATAATTCTTGGGGATCTCGAATGGTCATTTGTCCTGTTTTTTGTCCCCGATCAAGGAACTGAAAGATTTCCGGTAGCGAATATTCCTGTAAAGAACCAGTAATAGCCATAGATGATTTCCCTAATCCATTGCATATCCATCATTTGCATTGACTTAACTAAAACCCATTCGTAAACCCATTCTTAAATTGATTCTCAGATCAATTCTTAAATTGATTTCTACATTAATTTCTAAGAACCATTACTTTGGGAAACCTTGATATAGTGTTGTACCAAAGCAATCGTAGCAAGTACTACAGATTCACGATCATTTGCATTCAGATTAACCACTGGCGGAGCGCTACTTTCATCCACAAAACCTAAAGCTAAGAGAATGTTTTCACGTAACCAAGCATTTTCGCAGTCCAAATGAGTTAAGCCAATAATATATGGTACTTTAACTCGACGATTCATAAAACTCATGATCCGTCGCGCATACCGAAACTCACTGGGACGATTTGCTGCAATTAAAAGAATATAAGCATGGGCTTTCCGAATCAGAATATCCCACATAAAATCAAATCGTGATTGTCCCGGGGTTCCATAAAGATGTAGCGCCATATCCTCGCCAAAACTGAGACGACCGAAATCCATTGCTACAGTAGTTTTCTTTTTGAGTTGCGCTGTTTCATCGGTAGCACGGCGATCCGTGTCTACAACTTCAATTTCACTCGCTGCCCGGATAAAAGTCGATTTACCAGCCCCAACCGTACCCGTAACGACTAAGCGCATGATTTCCACGGTTTTTCTCTCCTTAATATTGATATGGTTCCACCCAAGTTTCCATAATCTTTTGCCCAATCCTTAATCTATTCTTGTAAATAATGCTTCTCTAAATTCCCATTACTTAAAGATTACATTCAAAAAGATTACATCTATAGATTCAATAAAGATTAAATGCGGATAATAGCATTTCAGAAAACTTAGCAGAATTGTATTGTGTGATGGCAAGGGATTGGTATAAATGATTCAATTGAACTTGCCATCATACGCTATGATGTTTTACTGGTATTTTTACTGGATTTTGACTGGGTTTCGACTGGATTTTGATGAGATTCCCATTAGATTTCCATTGGTATCAATTCGCTCTATAGGCAGAATTTCCAGCCGATCCAAAACAGTGATAGCCTACGCCAATAAAGGTTTTAGCTCACTAACAATACGTTTGATTTCTAACATCAGCACCCCCTGTTTTGCCGATTTGCTAGCCAAAACCAACAACACTGCATCCTCGCCACAACTCACCAAAACCCCATAACCTTTATCTCCTTCAACATAGAGACGCTCAATCACACCACGGACTAATTCATTCCCAATCCGTTCTCCCAAGGATAACATTGCCGCTGACATTGCCGAAACCCGTTCTTCATCCATGCCACCTGGTAAAGTCGCCGCTAGGGGCAAACCATCAGGAGATACCAAAGCCGCCCCCTGTACATCACTAACGCTAGTGACAAACTCCTGCAACAAAGCTTCCAATTTTACTGTATTAATTGCCATAGAACTTCCTTACGATTACTACTACTTGAACCAATTATCACTCAAATTCCTGTCTCGGTTCTACTTGAAATATTTTTGTAATATCATGGACTCTTGCAATATTTATAGAGAAATATTATAGGGGAATATGATATCTGAAATATATTATCTTCTCTCAACTAAATTAAGGCATCACAAAGCGTTACGAAGCATTACGAATCCATTACATTGAATTTGCACCACTGGCAATGAGTCGCTTGAACAAACCCGCAGTCCAACCAGTTTCCCGTAATACCGCTGCTGAAGAAACTTCCACATAAGCCTGTTCAATAAAAGACAGGTCAATGGTGCAAACATGGGTTAAGGCATCTTGTAATTCTTCACTTTTACCAGCGGCACGAAGTTTTTTACCCACATGCTGAATTACCACTGCCATTGCAGGTACAACGTGCTGAGGACCGATGCCAATCTGCACATGAATCAAACCAATCCGCCACCGCCGATTTGCATAGGCTTCGCCCCATTCGTCCATGCCGGTGAACATTTCCGCAAACCATTCTATAAAGGTTTCATGCAAGCGGTGCATTCTGCCTTCCTTCGCATTGAGAATCGCGGTCATTTCTTCATCTCTGCCCAGATAAGCATAGAAAATATCTGCCATTTCAGGCGCAATGGAACGTCCCCAATCTGTATGGGATTTCAATAGTTCCTTATCTGCATCAGAAAAACTGGTGCGACGGGCGATCGTTTTCATGAAAGTTAACGGGTCAAGGGTCATGGTATCCTCTTTAAGTATTCACAGTTAGTATTACAGTTAATATTTTGCCGCAAGTTAGCTGCAAGTTGCGTTACGAATATATGACAAATATATGACAAATCACAAGCAGTAACCAACCCAATCAGTAGCTAACATGATTAGTAATCAACACAATAGGTGAACAATTGATGACTAATATTCGGATAGATTATAGAATTAGCAGTTCGCCAGTGATTAGTTTATCAGTAATTTCTTGCTAGGTTATGAATAATAACTGCAATTATTGAGTGGTTACCAACAATTGCAGTTACAATAATTAATAACTTGGCGATTAATATTAACAATTGTAATTAAGTAATTATAATGAGCCTAAGGCAAAATATTGATAAATCTTAATAAGAATTACACAATCTTTGGTCTGGATTGGCAACCTTCAAATATGGCTGCATAAGCATTTCTTACCATTCGTTCTCGAACTCATTTCTGAATCTACTTCTCAATTATTACCTGTGATGCTGAGATATAAAATTTTTTTGAGAATGTTGTATCTATCTAACAAAATTTGCCCAAAAATGTTTATTGATTGCTCTAAAATAGCTAATTTATAATCAGTCACTTGCGAATCATTTATGACCAGTTTATGATCAATTCCGAGAAAAATAATCCTAAGATAGTACTTCTAGTTTAGGATAAAATAAACTTCCATGATTGATAATTTTGCTTGTAATAATCAACGATTTTTACTTATAATTTCTAATCCCTTAATTTTTTGATTTTTAAATTTGATTACTGCAACCTTAATCTCTATTTAAGATGGGTAATTACACCATGAACAATGAATTTGATATCACAGCGCTAACCCAAAAAAAAGCCGACAACGCCGCCATTAATCTAGCTAATATTTGCGAGCAATTATTGGACAATATCACCGTAGAAGGTGATGCTGCCAAATCTAATTCTCAAGTGATGTTACAACGTTCGGCTCAAAGCTATGTACACAGCTTCCTAGGACTCTGTGGCACCGTAGGATCTATGGGCAGTAAAATCAAAGGGGATTTACTTTCAGCCTATGTACCGATGAGTTTTCGGCTCCATCAATCAGTACGTATGTTTGACTCCATTGAAGCGATGGAATTAGCATTTGTACGCGACCAACAACGACGAAATTATGCTAAATATCGTAACGATCTAAAAGGAATTGAATTAGCAAATGAAGAACAACATTTGATGATTTTAGGAGAAGCTGGCACGGGAAAATCAACTTTTCTTAAATTCATTGGCATAGAAGCATTATTACACGAGCGGGGGCAATATTTACCTAATTGTATTCCTGTTTATTTAGATCTACGGGCTTTTTATCATAGGTCAGAGGATTTAGTTCATGTCATTAGTAAAATATTTGCTAGTCACGGTTTTCCTTTGTCATCACAGCTAGTAGAAGCAGGTTTAAAAGCTGGTCAATTTTTGTTTTTAATGGACGATCTCCATGTTGTACCAGAAGATAAGAAAACGTTCCTACAACAACTGGTCAATTTCACAGAAAAATATGCCAATAATCGCTTTATCGTCTGCACCCGTAGCGCTTCCTATCGCCAAAGTTGGGGTTTATTTCTAGAAGTTGTAGTGGAACCTTGGACTTCTTTATATGTTCAAGAATTTATTTATAAATGGCACTTAGCTAAGGCAAATGTAGATTTTAATCACGAACCAGACAGCATAGAAACATGGGCTTCCGAAAAAGCACAGCAATGTTGGGAATTAGTGCAACATAATCTTTATCCCCATTATTTACACAAGACAGCGATTGGTTGTAGCGCCCTGTGTTTAGCATTTCATCTTCATTTTCCTTTGCCTCATCATCCCGCAAGTTTATATCAAACCATTTGGCGTTCCCTAATTGATCATTACATTCTGCAATGGCAGCGAGAATATAAATCACCATCTGTATCTTCTTTATCCCCCTTAGGAAAAGATGACTCGAAGCCATTGGATCAGAGGGATAACATTCCATTATCACAATTGTCCCGTGATTCAAGTCAAGGTATTTCTGGTCAAGGGAACTCCAATCAGATTAATTCTAACCAAATTAGCTCTAATCAAATTAATCTCAGTGATTATGGCGTGATGTCTCCCGCATTGATGGAAATAGCCTTAGGAGCTATGAGTTACGCTATTTTTGAACAGGGAGAATCCTTCTTTAGCCTAAAACAAGCCCAGCAACAAATAGAACAGTTTTTGGCAGCCCGTATTTCGGCAACGGTCAGTAATTTATACGCCAAAATGACCGTTGGTTTTGCCAAGAAAAAAGATTTATGGTGTAAGAGTGGCGAATATTGGTGTTTTGCCCAACCGATGCTTCATGAATTTTTTGTAGCGCGTTATGTCTTATCCACTGGAACGATTGATCGCTTAGTGAAACTGCATTTACGGGATCGTCGTTGGCATAACATATTTCTCAGTATGGCAGCGTTAATGCCGGATTTAGCCGATCCCTTGTTGCTAAGTATTGAGCGGCAAACAGCCATGTATTTGCAGTCTCGGAAATTACAACTGATTTTGGAATGGTCAAATCGTTTAGCTCACAGCGCCGATTCTGCCTATACCCAGACCATGAAACGCATTGCCACTATCTTTCTCATTCGTACCCACGACATTGATTTAGGTTCTGCCTTAACCCTATGCCGTGCCCATTTACTCGCCGCAGATTTACTTAAGGACCTGGGACTCAATTTAAATTTAGATGAGCCGTTTGGTATTCAACTTTCCCTAATTCTAGCGCGGATTCTTGAATTTGATAGTAGTACAGAACTCCAACTAACGCAAAACTTAGCCACTGCCTTTGAGCGTACTCTTAAACCCTTAGGATTTGGGAATGATACCGTACCCTTTGACTTTCTCAATGAACAACTAGCAGCGTTAGGAATGACGGTTCCTAATTATGCCGAAAGTTATGAAGTACGCCATAATTTCAGTCAGCAAGTCAGTTATGTTTGGTTTGACACCCTTGGGATCGACCGTAACCTAATGACTCTCACGATTACGGAGGTACAAGCATTAGAAGACTATTTTTATGCTCATTTACTACTCCGCAAGTGTGCCCATCGGGCTGTGGCAGTTTCCCATCGCACAATGGCAAACATTGAGTCCCGTGTTTTTAGTAATTACAGGAGTTATTAGTTCACAGGATTAGTTCACAGGATTAAATAAATAAGATTACCTAAATAGGATTAACTAACAACATTAACTATTAGAATTAAGCATTAGAATCAGGAAAACATTTAGAATCAACCATTAAGGCAGAGTGTGAGGAGCCATGCAAGTGAATATTAACCGTAGACGAACTTTAAATGCCATTAGAAGTCCTCGGGTCTGTGATCTGCAAAGCATAGAACTAATCGGACAACCCCAAACTTTTGATCCCGTTCTGATTGATCAATTGGCTAATCTAATCTTAGATTCTGGTAATTTAGCGACACCGTTGCTAGTACGTCGGCGGGATAACCTGAAATATACTCTAGTAGCCGGAGCACTGGAATATCAAGCGGCATTGAGAGCTAGGGAAATTGAACCAAGTTTTAAAGATGTCTTAGCTTATATTCTGGATAGCGAAACTGAGCAAAATATGCGTCAACAGAGGCAAATTAGCTCCCATCTAGAATCAATTCACGCTGCGGAATCCCACGCCGCCAAAACTACCGCCTCAGGGTGGCAAGTGGCTCAACCTGGTGCATCATATAATGTCACGCCCCAAGTCCGCACCGGAACCACTGGGAAATCTAGTGTGGGTAGCACGGGAACAGCGGGTACAAATCTCAGCGCTAAAAATTCAGCAGCCCAAAACCAGCAGGACTTAACGGAAGTTCTCAACGCAATCCATCAGCTAGAAGAAAATTTGACTGCACACCTCAGTCAGGAATTGCTTGATCAGTTAACTAGTCATTTGAGCAGTCATCTCAGCAGTCATTTGGGTTCACAGCTTACTAGTGCGATCCAGGTGATCCAGAATTTGATCCAGTCAACGCCATCAGTTGTTCCTGTTACCACAGCCTCTACTACTGCCAACTTTATACCTGCCGATCACCCACAGGATCCCCCTCAGAGCCAACCAACCGATCCAGCACTGTCTCCAGTCATATCGCCAGTAACACCCAAGAGCGCGGCACAGTCTGTAGTGCAATCTACAACGACACCACAAAAATCTCCATCTAAAAAATCCGAACTCAAACAACCTAAACCAACTGTCCCAGCCCCATCATCAACTAATACAGGAGCTACTAATACAGCATCTGCCGCTACAGAGTCAGCTATCATTGCTTACTTCAATACCCAGCCCGTCACCAAAGCCTTTTTACAGTCGTTGACCGTAGGGGAAAAAGCCTCCCGTAAAATTCAGGCGGCGGTGCCTCTGCAAATTCAAATTAGACCTTTTACCAGCGGTGCAGACCTTCAGCAGCGCATCCCTGAAGTTGGTCCGGTGATCTGGGAAAAAATTCAGCAAAACTGGCACACTGTGACAATTCCCAATCAGGCAGTTAATCCCGTTGCGGCAACCCCTGAAACCCAGGCAGAAGACCTTGTAACTACGATCACTGAAACCATTACCGAAATTCTCACCGAATCAATCCCTGAGCCATCTGCCCCACCGATCACGGTCGAAATTCCAGCGGAAACTATTCCTGAAACCATTCCCGAAACTCCCCCCGAAATCATTACTGAAATTATTACTGAAATCATCCCCGCAACCATTGGGGAACCTGTTGCGATTCCACATCACCTGCAGCGCCTGAATCAGCTATTGTCTACGGGCGAAGGCATGTACCAACTACTGATCGAACTCAAACACATTGGCTTTACCCATAAGATTGCACAGAAATTTATCGATGGGATTCACATCCACGCCCCCTTCACAACGTTTAGTGATTTGCAAAAAGTCGCTGGACTCAATGCCACCAATTGGCGCTATTTTATGCACGCTTTCCCTAATGATTAATCAGGATCCCTAAGGCGGCTCATCAAAGCAGCGCACTGCATCTTGTAGCAACCTATAGCACCATTCAAGTTAATGGGACAATTTGCTGATGTAAGTCTGATCAAGGGTCACCTATGATGGATCAGATCAACGGGGGGATCAGTTGATTCATTTTGGATAATCTACCTGATTAATCTGTTTAACTAATCTTATTTGATTAGTTTTATTTAATTA
>JBIKNH010000191.1:0-8439 GCA_044358815.1 Pseudanabaenaceae cyanobacterium
CTGAAAAAGAGAAGAGCTTATGCTCATCAACATACATCTTTGGATTCTCTCATTGCACAATATGCTAATCTCATCCTCTAGTTCTTATTTGATTCTACTATACATCAATTTTCAATGTAGATTCAGCAATTGCTCAAGCTAATAGATTATTCCCCATAGAGTTTACTGAGGATGATATGCAATATTCCTTTGATATTGGTTGCCACTTAACTAATGTCGATGGTAAAGGTGAACTAGAAACTGTTTTGAAGTCGATTAAAAAACATGATTCTACTTATGCCGATTGCTTGGAAAGCTGGCGTAATTGCTTGAAAGAAAATAATGTGACTACTAGTGACAAGATTAGTGACAAAGACTTTGATAAATTTTGGATTAGTGTGTATTTGAGATATGACACATGTAGCCCAAAGGAGCAAAAACAAGCGGGGCGTAAATGTCACTTTAAATCAGGAATGGAGAAAACGCATATTTGGGATTTTAGTAGTCCAATACTTAGTGCTCTAAAATCTTTCTTGCAAGTGTTTTAACTATTATTTAATTTAAGTCACCCTTCTTTGATTCCTCCACTATAAATCTTTCTTTGAAAACTAGTTTTTGAAATGTTGCTACTGTCACAACTAATCCGTCAATAGACTAGACCGACAGTATTTAAAATCAATTTGACGATACTAAAGGCTGCCATCAATTAGCTCTGTAATCTTTTCTAGAAAAGGGTTTGAGGAAAGGTTTAACTTGGAAAATCAAGAGGCTCCAACCTTTGTCTAGACTGGACTGTAGATTTAAATGATGACACGCCCTAAGCCTTAGCCTTCTTCTTACCCATCATATTTTGCAAACTCAGTAACCCCACACCCAAAGTCACTAAAAATACTCCGAATACCTGTAGGGGTTCGAGTTTGTCACCCAAAATCGAAAACGCTAAGAACGCCGTAAAAACTGGACCGCTAGAACTAACGATGGAAGCCTGCGCCGCCCCCATCATCTTTGTCCCAAAACTAGTTAACAAATAACCAGACAAGGTAGTCGCCGCGATCATGGCGCACATGACTAAGAGATTGCCCTGCCAAGAAATGACACCCCAAATTGACGGCAGGGTAAAGACACACAAGACTAAAATAATCGTGAAGTTAATTGCCGTAAATGACACGGGATTAAGTTTCTTGAAACAAGCCTGAGAGGTAACGATATACCCAGCAAAAGTTGTCCCCGCCAAAATTGCGTAGACAATGCCAAAGGGATTAGGAGGTGTTGGTCCGACACGACTAAATACGGCACTGGTCAGAATTACCCCCACATAAACAATGCCGATTACTAGCCAACGATATAAACTGGGTTTCTCCCCAAACAAAAACCACACCATCAATACTGTGACTGTGGGGAAGATGAAAAATACCGTTGTGGCAATGGCTGGCTTCATCAAACTAATTGCCAGATAAGTAAATGTAAACGAGGCAAATTGCAACGCAGCGCTCAAGGTTACCCGCCAAAACAAACCCATTTGTCCCGTAGAAAGCAATCCAGTAATATCTTTAGCCACATTGACGCGGAAAATACCCCCCGCCACCAACCACATCACTGGGGTTGCAAACAACATCCTGAGCAAAAGCACCACAAAAGAGTTCGCGACACTGGACTGCAACAAGCCGCCGAATTGGAATGAACCCAAAATATTCGATTTAACGAAAACTACCCGCACCAACACATTTTGGAATGACAGCACTACGGAAGCGCCAATCACCATGATGAAGCCGACCCACCACTCATTAAGCTGTTTCGGGACGGCAATGGGGGCGGCATTGTCCGTAATGGGCTGGGTAATTGGTTGGGTTACAGACTGAGTATTAGATTGAGTCAGGGGGCGCGTTGTGGGCTGATTATTACCATAGGGTGGCGGGAAAGGTGGCATTTGCACTGCCCCATAACTGCCATTACCATTTGCTTTGGGGAATCCTATGCCGTTTGTTTCTCCCTGATTCGACCAGCCATTTGGGGCAATATTTTGGACACCGTTTTGGGGTAACGCTGAACCTTGATTAAACCCAGTACCTTGGGTATAACCTTGATAACTGCCATCAGGCGGATTGTGGCGTAAGTACTCTTCTATTTTTTCTACTAAACCCGACAGCATCAGTTCCCCCTGCTGCCGTTGGCTATACATCCGCTGCATTTGCTCATTGAGATCCTTTTGATAGGCTCCCATATCCTGCTGTAGACTCTGGAACGTTGCCCGTAGCAGGTTATCGAGTTGCATCATTTGCGCATCGAAACTATTGGCGTGTTGCCCCAATGCTTTGCCGTGGGCATCCATCATGTCATTGCGCAAGTAAAAGGCAATCGACTGGGCTAACTGCTCAATCCACTGCTGTCGCTGCACTTCCTGACGATCTAACCCGTGTTGTGCCACCAGTTGCACTTCAATTTCTTTGCGCTGGGACTGTAACCGCTGAATTTCGTCAGTTAAAGAGCTTTTTTGTGCCTGTAAGATCAGAATCTCACGGCTCAGCTTAGCTAGTACGTTGGCCCGTAGATCGGTAAGATCTTTGGTAATTCCTGCAAGGGTTTGCTCGTAGGAAGTGGATTGTCCATTAACGCTACTCATTGTCGGATTCGCCTCATCATACAGCTACCGAATAGACCAACGGGGAGATGTCCGCCCCAAGGCTAATAATTACTACCACGTTTTGTGAGATTCTGACACTTGGTTTGCGAATTTTATAACACTATTTTTGGTCAATTGTGTACCAATTACATAGTATTTACGTAAGATACCCTCACTTCATGGATTTTTCTCAGTGCCAAGACAAAATTCTAGTCCTGTAATTGTCCCGCAAGGTTGCTTTAGTCATGCTTTTGGTGGTTTTTAGTTCTTTATAAAAACGTTTTGGCATCAAAAGATTCGTGTAAAAAAAGATTCATGGGATTTTAGGGTAAACCCAAACCGAGACCTAAACTAAGACCTAATATCAAGACTAAATATTCTCTGCTCCGATATTCTCGCTTGTGAGATTAGCTCCCTTGGATACTAGGGGCAATCCAGAATGATCAATTAAGGCGATGAATTAAGGAGTGAGTGCCGATAGGTGTAAACAGTAAGACAAAGAGTAAATATTTGTGTTTGCTATGTTTGGTTTTACGTTTACTCTTTATAAGCTTGGGTTCAAAGGCACAAATTGCACCGTGTCAACCCAGATTTAGCCATAAACTTAACCCAACTTCCTCCCCAAAAGACATTGACATTTTTTTGCTAATAACTCCCCTGATCACTGACCATGACTAACTCAGACAATGCCCGCGCTTTCCTCCGCCAAGTTGGGGCGGCGGGTCATTTATTTAGCCTCTCCACCACTGTGGAAACCAAAATCGGTCGGGAACCAGACTGTCACATTGTCCTTGACAGCAATCAATATCCAGGGGTGTCCCGTTATCACATGGCAATTCGTCCCTTGCCTGATGTTAGTGGGCAGAGTCAGCCCCGAAATCAGCAAGAAAACCAGCAACAAAATCAACAGCAAACTCAACAATGGGAAATTGGGGATCTTGGTAGTTCCAATGGCACTTTTATCAATGGGCAGCGCTTACAGGGATGGCAGCCCCTCAATGTTGGGGATCATATTGTCTTAGGTTCAGGAGCCATTGAGTTTACTTTTGAGGCTCGGTCTGCGGTAACGGTGCAGTCAGCAGGGACAGGGGACACCGCTGGGGATCAGGATGTTTCACGGCTGTCGATGACCCAACTTTTACCGATTTTGTCCACAGGCAATGATTTAACCAAAAAAGCTTTTCTGATCCCTGGGGTGGTAACGGTGCTTTGTGTGGTGGGCATGTTTGCCACCTTAGGGGATTCCAAAAAATTTGGACTATTTGCTTTGGTATTGGGTTTTTATCTTGCTGCCGCCGCATTTTACGTGGTGTATCACCTCTGCGGTAAGGCTAAACCTTGGTGGCTATTCATCACAGTGGCTTTCAGTACAGGCTTATTGATTCTGTTTGCGTTTACACCTTTTGAGTTTGTTTTTAGGCGGATTCTGCCTGGTAACGTGGGGGCATTACGGGAAAATGCCGGATTTTTTTCCCAGTTATTAGCTCATTTCTTTGGGGCGGGCATGTTGGAAGAATTACTGAAAGCAGTGCCAATTTTTGCCTGTTATGCCATTGGTCAAAGTCTGCCGAAACTGCGTGATAAAATAGGGGTGCGGGAACCCCTGGACGGTATTCTGTTGGGAGCAGCTTCAGCAGTGGGATTTACACTGTTGGAAACCTTGGGGGAATATGTACCTGACGCGGTGCAGCGGGTTGCTGTGGGAGCCGGTGTAGCAGCAGGACAATTCGTGGGGTTACAGTTGCTAATTCCCCGCGTGATTGGTGCTGTAGCGGGACACATGGCTTACAGCGGTTATTTTGGCTACTTCATTGGCTTAGCTGCCCTTAAACCCTCTAAAAAATGGGTAATCCTTCCCATTGGCTACCTCACAGCTTCGGCTCTGCACGCCCTATGGAATGCCTCAGCTTCCGTGAGTTTAATGTTCTCGGCAGTGGTGGGAATTGTTTCCTATGCTTTCTTGGCGGCTGCAATCCTCAAGGCAAGGGTTATTTCCCCCACTAGACGTGACAACTTTGCCACCAAAATTCGCTAGTTTGTAGAATTTGCTGGTTTGTAGATTGAGTCATTAATAAGCCATCAGGTGACCATTAATTTGAGTCATAAATTTTAAGGTCAGAATTTTTTAAGGTCAGAAATTAACGCAAAATTCCATGCAACCAGGACCAGTCTTGCCCATTGCCCTAAGAGAAAAGTGGTTAGACCAATTGAGCAGTCGTTCCTATCTGTATGAAGGATTGGCTTATCAAGATTTTCTCAGAGCCGCAGTAGAAATTACCGAGAGCCAGATTGGCTATTTTCATCTTTACTCTGAATCTGACAATACTATCAAGCTGGCTGTGTGGTCAGACGGGGTATTTCCAGTTTGTACCACTAACCATGTGACCCACTATCCCGTTAAGGATGCCGGAATTTGGGCAGATTCCCTGCGACTACGACAACCAGTAATCCATAACGACTACATGCGTCAGCATTCAGCGGCTGGTCTGCCTCAGGGACATTTTCCCGTTAGCCGTCATCTCAGTGTGCCAGTTTTCGAGAATGAGGCACTGGTTGCGATCCTTGGGGTTGGTAATAGCCCACGTCCCTATCCCCAGTCTATGGGAGATGAGTTGATGCGGTTCGCTAACGAATGTTATCCCATTGTACAGAGAAAAGTGGCCGAAGTTGAATCGCGCCGTAACCAACGTTTAGAAATTGCCCAGACCGATACAATATCACTCCTGGTCAAAATGGTCTCCTGTTTAACTGGGGCTGCCTCATTGAGGGACGAGTACACATCCCGTCATAGTCAAAATGTGGCGGAGCTATCGGTCAATATCGGGCGAGAAATGGGATTGGGAGAAGAAGCGCTCCTGGGGTTGCGGTTAGGCTCGTTGGTCCATGACATTGGTAAAATCGCAATTCCTTCAGAAATATTAACTAAACCAGGCAAATTAAACCCCGCAGAATATCACCTGATCAAAACCCATGTGGAACGAGGGGCGGAAATTTTTGCCTCGATCAACTTTCCTTGGCCGATTTTGGAGATGATTACCCAGCACCACGAAAGACTGGACGGATCGGGGTATCCCCACGGTTTGCGGGCTGAGTCAATTATCCTTGAGGCAAGAATTATTGCGGTGGCAGATGTGTTTGACTCAATGGCATCCCATCGCCCCTATCGCTATGCACCAGGTGGACAGAAGGCAATCCATGAGTTAAAAACCGGACGCTCCCTGCTCTATGATCCCTATGTAGTTGATGCTCTGATGCGGTTTTTAGCTAAGGCTGATAGTTCGTTTTGGGACCGTTACCCGAAAATGACAGACCACGACTTTGAGCCTAAATAGCGTTTCAATAGGGTTTCAATAGGGTTTTGACTAAATTTAAGACTTGAATCATACCCTGGAATAATACTTTGGTAGGTTTTTTTACCTACGGGGATCAATGGGGGCTAATGTGTACTATTATTAAGGGCGTGTGACAGCACACAGCAATAAAAGCTCGAAATAAAAGTAATTTAAGATACAGCATTAACCCTTCCTTTCTCCACCAAAAACCATGGCTAAAAAGACACTGGCAAGCCTCACCGCTGCTGAACTATCCGGCAAAAGAGTTTTAGTGCGCGTTGACTTCAACGTCCCCCAAGATGACTCTGGGGCGATTACCGATGACACCCGCATCCGTGCCGCTTTACCGACGATCAAATACCTGAGTGAAGCTGGGGCAAAGGTAGTTTTGACCAGCCACTTAGGTCGTCCCAAGGGTGTCACCGAAAAGTTGCGCCTAAATCCCATTGCCGAGCGCTTGCAGTCTTTAATTGGTCAGCCTGTGGTCAAGACTGATGACTCCATTGGTGATGCTGTAGCTGCCACGATCAATGGCTTACCCAATGGCGGCATTGCCCTGTTGGAAAATATTCGTTTCTACCCCGAAGAAGAAAAGAACAATCCTGAATTTGCTCAGAAGTTAGCTTCCTTGGCAGACATTTATGTTAATGACGCTTTTGGTGCGGCTCACCGTGCCCATGCTTCCACCGAAGGCGTAACCAAGTACATCAACACCTCCGTAGCTGGTTTCTTGCTGGATAAAGAATTGCAATACCTGAGCGGTGCTATCGACAATCCTAAGAAGCCTTTGGCGGCAATCGTCGGTGGTTCTAAAGTTTCCAGCAAGATCGGCGTGATCGAAACTTTGTTGGATAAGGTAGATGTGTTGTTGATCGGCGGTGGCATGATCTTCACATTCTTTGCCGCCCGTGGTTTGAGTGTTGGTAAGTCCTTGGTAGAAGCCGATAGATTGGAATTGGCACAAAAGTTGGAAGCCAAAGCCGCTAAGAATGGCGTAAAATTCCTGTTGCCTACGGATGTAGTTGTGGCTGATGCTTTTAGCGCTGATGCCAACACCCAAACCGTCAGCATTAATGAGATCCCCGATGGTTGGATGGGTTTAGATATCGGTCCTGACTCGGTGAAAACCTTCCAAGCTGCTTTGGCTGACTGCAAGAGCGTGATCTGGAACGGTCCTATGGGCGTGTTTGAAATCGACAAGTTCGCTAAGGGTACGGAAGCGATCGCCTACACTTTGGCTGACCTGACTGGCACGGGCACGATCACAATTATCGGTGGTGGCGACTCTGTGGCTGCTGTAGAAAAAGTGGGTGTTGCTGAAAAGATGAGCCATATTTCCACCGGTGGTGGTGCCAGCTTGGAATTGCTCGAGGGTAAAGTATTACCTGGTATCGCTGCCTTGAATGATGCCTAATTACTCTGCCCAGTTACTCTACCTAATTGATCCCGTAATTCAATTCTGAATCTAATTCGATTTTCGATTGAATTTGATTGAATTTTGAGTAACCATACCTAGTAAAATGTCACCTGCTAGGTAGCGCTCAGCTTTTGGGCTGGGTGGGTGTTGCAAGAAACACTACACTGACGGCAAAACTAAGCAAATCTAAATAGATTAATTTCAAAACTGAACTGAAGTGAGAAAGAGGTAATTTCCGAAAGGTTACCTCTTTTTTCTGTTTAGTTTATATGCCTATCCGCAACATTTGATTGCCCCCTTTCTGGAATTCATAGGTAACGGTTTCTATGTTGACTGAAAAACCTCGCTCGGAAAAATTCTCGATCACTGACTCAACATAGGGAGAAACTTTCCCATTCAACTGCACTAAGGGAAAAATTCGCACCTCACGGGCTACGCGCAAAAGTTCACTAATTGCCGCCAAATGAAATTCTAGAGATAATTGCTCTGAATATAAGAACAACAAATGGGAACACAAACACAATCCAAATTCCTGATCCCTAAATGCCAATTTAGGTAAAGCTTGACATTGATAGCGACCCGCCAGTTGACCTTCGGGATAGTCCTGCAAAAAGCTTTCCATTGCCCCCAAACGCGCTTGCCCTAATGCTTCAGGATTCCTAAATTCTCGCCAAACATAACCCCCGAGATTTTGTTGCAACTGGTTCACAATCGTTGCGTAAGTATCTTCCACCCGCTGCCGAATTTGTATCGCTGTAAACTCATAAATCGGGTCAATAGATGTCACCGCAAAACCCCTCTGAGTCATTTCAGCATTGAAGCTAGCGGGACCGTCCCCACAGCCAAGGATTCTGACATTAGACCAAGCGCTTAAACTTGCGTCTGATAGATTAAACATCGCCTGATATTCTGCTAAAGTCCGTCCCCAAGGCACAACAGCATCAAGTTTCACGATCTATAGCTCCTGTTCTATGATTAGCATTTTAGAATCAAAATCAAGCCCAGAAATCAGCATAAGTTAGAATAAATTTAGAATCAAGAGATTATCATCCCTACGACTAAGCCCACAGATAAGCCCACAGAGCATTAAG
>JBIKNH010000192.1:0-8421 GCA_044358815.1 Pseudanabaenaceae cyanobacterium
GATTAAACGTATCAGACTGGTGCGCCGTGCTGATGGTTATTATGCTCAGTTCTGTGTCGATGTGGAGCGGCG
Organism: Pseudanabaenaceae cyanobacterium; assembly: GCA_044358815.1. Classification (GTDB taxonomy): domain Bacteria; phylum Cyanobacteriota; class Cyanobacteriia; order Pseudanabaenales; family Pseudanabaenaceae; genus JBAXSK01. The sequence continues at coordinate 73 of JBIKNH010000192.1, forward strand.
TGAACCACCTGAACCATCTAAAACTACGATCGGCTTAGACGTTGGTTTGAACCACTTCTATACCGATAGTAATGGTCAAGTCGTTGAGAATCCTAGATATCTTAGAAAGTCAGAGCGTCAACTTAAAAAGTTGCAGCGCCAAGTATCTAAGCGAAAGAAGGGATCAGCTAATCGTAAAAAAGCAATTAAACGGTTAGCAAAGAAGCATTTGCAAGTGAGTAGGCAGCGTAAAGACTTTGCAATAAAGACTGCAAGGTGCGTAGTAAGGTCTAACGACCTGATTGCCTATGAAGATTTGCAAGTGCGGAATATGATTAAAAATCATAAATTAGCTAAGTCGATCAGTGATGCAAGCTGGTCAATGTTTCGAGATTGGGTTGAATATTTTGGTAAGGTGTTTGGCAAGGTTACTGTTGCAGTCCCGCCCCAATATACGAGCCAGAATTGCTCAAATTGCGGTAAGCAAGTTGTCAAAACATTGAGTCAGCGTACCCATCACTGTGGGCATTGTGGCACTGTATTAGACCGTGACCATAATGCGGCTCTGAATATCTTAGCTATTGGTCTAAATAGGGTAGGGCATACCCAAATTCACGCCTGTGGAGAGTTCGACCTCTGCCAAGTTGATGCAAGTCGGCTTGGTAAGTTGTCTCAATGAATCAGGAATCCCCGTCACTTTACTCGCGGGGAGTGTCAATATCAGTTCTCTATTGCCTAATCACTAAATCAAGCCGTTGATTAACCTCTTAATCAAGTCAATCAACCAAGCCACTGAATTAAGCCACTAAATCGGAAGCTCAAACTGCCAAAGTCGGCTCCGGCACGTCAAAAGGCAACTCTTGGTTAATAGATTGAATCGCTTGGGCTTCATAGGCATTGACTTCTCGAATATAACTGCGAATAATTTGCCCAAACCGCTGGTTATAAAATCGATGCAAACTATAGTTAGGCACAGCGGGAAACCCCCGACGTTTTTTATGTTCACCGCCCGCGCCAGGATCAAATCGCTGAATCCCCTGACTAATTGCCCAATCAATGGGAGCGTAATAACAGGCATTGAAGTGTAAACAGTCAATCTCTTGGACTGCGCCCCAATAACGCCCATACAACTGATCACCCTTGCGAATACAGAAAGACATTCCCAATGGCTGAGGGAAGTCTGCTACCTCTGCCGCAAAAAATACCACTCGTTCCCCATAGTTATGAATTAAACCCTCAAAGAAACGGCGATTTAGATATTTACTACTGCCCCAAAATTTATCGCAGTGATCACTATAAAACCCATACATCAAATCATAGAAACTATGGGGTGCATCTTTGCCTGTGTAAGGCTTCATGGTAATCCCATATTTATTAATGGCTTGCCGTTCCCGTTTGATATTGCGTCTTTGATTGGCATTAAATGTTTGGAGATAATCATTAAAATCATTGAATTGCTGATTTTCCCAAATATAACTGTGATGCATCCAAGCCGTAAAACCGCGATTCTCTAACTCATGTTTCCATGTCGGATCAACATAAAGAAAATGGCAGGTACTGATGTGATGGGCCTCACAAAAATGGTCAATGGTTGAAATCATCAAGTCAATGATCCGACTCTGATCATCCTCAGATAAATCAGGATCTAGCAAAAACCGATACCCCCCCGCTGGTGTAAACGGAGTCATCCCCAATAATTTAGGATAGTAACTAATACCTAAACGGTGGGACAAATCCGCCCACTGCTGATCAAAGACAAACTCGCCCCAGCTATGCCTTTTAAGATACAAAGGCGCAGCACCAATCAATTGTTTCCCTTGCCACACTAGGAGATGATGACTAGTCCACCCCTCCCGCTCTGTGGCACAGCCCGAATTTTCTAGATTTGCCAGCCACTCCCATTCTAGAAATGGTGTAGCGAGATGGGCGCTCAGGCTATTCCATTGCTGCGGAGTTACCTGATTGATGGTATTCGCCCAAGTGGTCGTGTAATGGGAACTTGGCAGCATGGTTATTTAGGAATTTGGAGAATAGCTAAGGCAAATATTTAGCTTTAAGCTATGGTTTTGGCTAATTTTGAGTTAAACAAATTTAGTTAAACAAAAACCTCAGAGGTCAGACTAATATCTTCACTCTGAAATTCAGTTTGATCTAGAGTTTAACTCAGAATTATTTTGACTGGTGCTCAGACCCTGCGGGGGAAAAATCAGGCTCTCAGGTTATAGCCAAGGCGCTAGGCGGCTCAACAAGTCGGGGACGGGCATGGCACCTTCAAGGCGGTATATTGGCTGACCATCTTTGAAAAGTACCATAGTGGGCAAAGCATACACCTGATACTTAGAGGCTAATTCAGGATAGTTATCGGTGTTGATTTTGATGATTTGTACCTTGCCCCGCAATTGTTCCCCAGCTTGCTCAAGGACTTTGCTCATCAACTGACAAGGACCACACCAAGGGGCATAAAAATCCACCAGAATTGGGTTGTCTGAACTCGTGACCAATTCCTCAAAACTATTAAACTGCTTCTGGGTAGACATTATGGTTGCTTCGTTGCGGGTTGTGCCTAAGGTTTTGTCTACAGTGTATGCAATTAGTTCGGTTTACGCAAGGTATGCCCACCCAAACCGAAAATAGCCCGAAAATATTCCTAGGGTAGAACCCCATAGGCTAGTAATTAAAGATAGTAATTAGAGACATCTTAAAAAAACATCTTTAACTGTTAGGTAACTACTGACTTTCATCCAACAGGAATTGCGTAGGACAGGTGGGGAAGTTGTTAGTTGTGTCGTAGTCCCCAGAAATTGGTGCAGCCACTGGTTGACCAGATACACACATCACCGAGCGGACTTGTACTTCATAAACCTGACTTGTCACTACCATCGCTACCACCCCCGCATAGGACTTGAGGGAGCCGGACTTAGCTTGACCGAAATTCGTTGCTAACTTCCAAAGGGGATAGGAACCAGAACTCACAATACTATAGTTATAGTGAGTGGTTCCTTGGGATAGCCCCACCCCCAAAGTATCGACATTAGATGCAAACTGACTAAATTGCAGATAGTAGCCATGTTGAGTGCGATTCATGGAGCCAATGTAAGACTTAGCTTCTGCCATGCGGGCTTTATTGGCTTGAGACAGAAATGATGGTAAAGATATAGCGGCTAAAATGCCAATGATAATGATAACCACCAGCAGTTCAATGAGGGTGAAACCGGCGGTGGCAAAAGAGGTCGATTTGACAGATTGATCTGCAATATTATTGGCAGTTCTAAACCTGTGAAGATGCTGTTTCAGCAATCCTCTACTTAACATTTGTAATACTAGTCTTAGTAAAATCATACTGCCACCAAGCCCTACCCTAGAAATACAATCAGTCTCTCGATCACCTTGCAATCTATGATCAAGATTACCATGTAAATTGTTACATGAAGTACTAGATAAACCAGTCAGGAAATTATTAACTGGAGAGGTACCACAACCAGAAATATAGGTTGACTTGGATTGGCAATTAGATGAAAACTTGAACCATGATGATAGGGGTAAATTCTTGTCTAAATTTGCACTCAAATTGTTAATTGAGTTGGACTGTATGATCCTAGAGGTTTGAGGGTTTAGTGTCGGATTTTGCCAATTTTTGTACATCTCAATATCAACCATGATCTAAGTTTACTACCCCCGCCATAATGTATCTAATTCTAAGATGATAAAATATCAAAAATATGATAAATCTTACTTGGTTAGTTACATTTGTTTTACGTCTATTTAATTACAGTTTAATTGCAATTTAATTGCAGAATTTAAATCTAGAAAAGTATAGCTTACAGATTAGTTCACTAGGCTGAGCCAAAGATCACTCCATCTACTCCCCCAACTATGCTTAGTGCGAGCACAGAGTTAGAGTCCGTAGTTTCTAACGCATGAGTCTAACTTACCCATTTTCTAACAAGATCCAACATGGCAATCAGAGAATTTACACCATGATTTTGATTGAGCGATCCCATGGAGTGATCCCATGCAATAGGTTCCCAATTCTAAATTTTGATCATCTCATCACATTACAACCCATTTACAACCTGTTTACAACCCATGAAATATCAACTTATGCGTAGAACTATGGCAAGCCTTTGGGAAATGTGATATAAGTGAACCCTATAGCAGAAACTTTCAGTCCTATCTGGAGATGCTACTCAAGAATTTAACTCAAGGTTTCTCCTCAGATTTAATGGAGATCGACTCCTATGCCTTCTGTTTTTACTCAGGTTAGACTGCAACAACTGCGGGCTGGTGATCGGGTGCACTATAGAGGTGTGCCTTGGGCAGTGAAAGATTTTAGCACCTATGCCGACAATGACGAAGAATACGCCACTATGGAGTGGTTACTGGCTGGTGATAATCGGGAAATTTATCTGTTAAGGGAAGTTAATCCTCCGAATGAGGAAAGATCTCACAACATCATTGAAAATGTTGAAAGTGTCGCTCTCAATCAAAGGGAATCGCAACAGTTACAGATTGAAGGAACTCACGGGGATATAAAACAGAACCAAAAGCCCCAAATTCGCTGGTATGTTTCCACTGAATTGCGTCTAGAACAGGTTTTAGTAGAGCCTAGTGGTGATGATTTACGTTACAGCCTCTGGAACAGTCGTCAGCATAATGGAAACTCCCTAGAACCCTATCCCCAGTTGATGGCTTTAGGAGAGTTATATTACTTTGAAGATGAAACCCAAGGCACCTATCAGGGAGAAGATGGCAGCTTAAAACGTTGCACTTGGGACTATTGGAATATTGATCATTCTCTCAATTTAGCCTTAGAGTTTTGGACAAATGACGAAGTTCATATTTATTCTACTACGCCGGTTGCGCCAGAACTATTTAGTGACATAGAAACTAATGAAGTAGCAAAAGCTGTGGGTGTTAGTACCGTGTCCCAAGGCGGAGAACGGGCATGGCAGTGGATTGCTGCTTGGTCTATGGTCATAGTTGGTGTGTTTCTGATGTTGTTTGGCGGGTGGTAAGTGATGCAACCTTCTTTATTTGTGGAACACCAGCCTACGGGTACGGCTTTCTATATTGATGGGGAGCTACAGTTTCACTCCGCCGACGAAAGAATCTATCATGAGTATTTAGTGATTCCGGCTCTAGGGCTGGCACAGCAACGGTTTCAAGGGCAGGGGTTACGAGTCTTAATCTGTGGTGGTGGCGATGGTTTGGCGCTGCGGGAAGTATTGCGATTTCCTGACGTGAAGCATATCGATTTAGTAGACTATGATCCCGCAGTGGTGGAATTAGCCCGAACGGAATTTGCTGCTTTTAACGAAAATAGTTTAGAGAATGAACGGGTGCAGGTGCATATTCACGAAGCTTTTGCTTTTCTGCGCCAACAAGTTGCTGAATCTGTTATAGAGCCAGGTGCAGAGCCAATATCAAACAATCAGAACACTTGCTATCACTTGATTGTGTGTGATTTTACCTATCCATTGCGACAAGAATACACTGACATTTATGCTAAAGAGTGGTTTAGTCTGTTGCAGTCGCGATTGGTATCGGCAGGTCTTTTAGCTGTCAATGGATTTTCGCCTAACCATAATACGATGGCGTTTTGGTGTCTATATCAAACGATTCGTGCTGCTGGTTTCCATTGTTTGCCGATGTGGTTAAATGTCCCCTCTTTTACCAGTCATGATTATGGTTATTGGGGGTTTATGTTGGCGAGTACTGGGGTGATTACCCGTGAAGATCTGGCAATATTGGAATTCCCCCAAGACTTACGGGCATTGACTTTAACGGGTTTATATCAGGCTTTCTGTATTCCAGCGAATTTGGTAAACTATTTGAATGTGGCGCGAGTGCATCATCAGGGATCATCGCAATTATTTTTCTATTTGCTCAACCGAAAAGCGCTTTCAATTACTCGTAATATGTCAAATAGTTTAACTGAAATAACTGAAATAATTGTTGAAGAGACTATAACAGAATTGGAACAGTCTCGATCACGACTGATTGATTTAGTGGATTTTCTGGAATATACACCCATAGAATTTCCCCAAAAGCCAGACCAAGATCCATTAGCTATGGAGACTTTAGCCCAAGAATGGCTTCGTTTATCTCAGCAGTACTTAGATGAGAAATGTTTAAATGAGCAATATGACGAGAAATACGACGAGAAATATTTAGATTCGCAACCCATAGAAGCAGATGCATCATCTTGGGAAGCCTTGCCTTTACCAGTGCAGCACTTCTATCATACTCCGGAAATGATGCACCTATGGCGTGGACGGCTTCAATACTTATTAAACTATCTTGATTGGCGGCAGTTGGTAGAGAAACTAAAAGCCAAAAACACTGAATTACCTGCTGATGACGTGGCAAAATTAGAGAGAATCTATGCCAATATGTCAGGAGTGCCATCAGATCACGGTTCGCAAACTCAGTTCCCCAGTGTTCAGTTATCAAAAATTACCCTATCAGAATTAACTACTGCTACCCGTGCAATTACTTTGGTAGGACTCACTTTGCTTTTAGCTAATACCGTTGCGCCCGATGCAGCTTTTGCAAAAGGTGGTTTCTTCGGCATTTCTACTGGTAGTTCTGGCAGTGGCGGTGATGGTGGTTTGTTCAGTTGGGGGCTAACGGGTTTATTTTTGACCGTAGGTGGTATAACATGGCTAAATGCCTTAGGAGAAGCTGAGAGAAAAGAACGAGAAGCTCAAAATCAAGCGCCGCCCGTTGATGATGAGGAAGCTTAGTTTCAACTAAATCAGTTCACAGATAGAAATCAATATTATTCTAGTTGACATGGAAATTTCAATTCAAAACTTTCTACCTCTGCTACACCACAATACGTTTATTCGCGGTGAGATAGAAATGTCATGCTTGCCTGCCCTCATTGATTTATACATGGAGCGCTTAGAGAATCTGTTTAATACCTTCGGCAAATCCTTCAGTGCTGAAGAAAACGAGCATTTGCGTTCTCTGCTACTGGGTAAACTAGAAGAAGGTTTTCTTGTCTCTCCTCTGTCAAAGCTAATCTTCAAATACGAGCCGTCTCAATCTCCTAATACAGGTATCACTTACAGCATTTCCTACGTCGTTGCTTCCATTACTGATCAGTATAATAGTTGGGCGGCTAATAAGGAGCCACCACTATTTGGTAGTCATGCCGATGCGAAGGTTATGGAAGTTGCCGCACAGGTTAAAATGCAATTGGGAAGTAATCCTCATATTCTTGATATTGGCGCAGGTACGGGACGTAATACTTTCCCCCTAGCGAGAATGGGGTATCAGGTTGACGCATTGGAGATGACCCCTGCTTTTGTCGAACAATTACAAGCACTAGCACAGAATGAGAACCTTCGTGTTAATATTATTCCCCATGACATTCTCGATCCCCTCACTCGTCTCAAACCTCTGACTTATAATTTGGTAATTTGCTCTGAAGTAACCTCTCACCTTCGTGATGTAAATCAGTTACGACTCCTATTTGCTAAGGCTTGTGATTATGTTCAGCATGATGGTTTATTCCTATTCAATGCCTTTATAACTAATCCAGATTATGAACCTTCTGACCTTCATCGCCAAATTTCGGAGCTAGCATGGTCAAGCTTTTTTACTGGGGAAGACTTACAAAATGCCCTAGTCAATTTACCAATGGAAATCATTAGTAATGAGTCGGTAATTGATTTTGAGCGTGATCATTTACCTCCTGAAGCATGGCCACCCACAAGTTGGTTTGAGGAATGGTCAACAGGTAGAAATATCTTTCGCTCTGAGGTAAATCCCCCCGTTCAATTACGCTGGATTGTCTGCAAAAGACTGTAATCTAATATGATTGATAGTGGTGACAACTGATATCTCGTTAAATTTATGAAACTCCGCTCTAGTAAACCATCTCAAAATCCAGAAATTAACGTTACGGCATTATTAGATGTGGTGTTTTCTGTACTAGCATTCTTCGTTTTGCTAACTTCTGCTCTAACTATCCCGACACAATTGGGAATTGATTTACCAAGGCTCGCCAATGGTGGTAATAGTTCTGGTTCGGGTAGTTCTGGCGGTCAGGATGCTGTGCTCATGATCACTCTGGATCGGTTTGGTAGACCTTTAATTGATGGTCAGCCAGTCACAGATGCCCAATTGGAACAGCAAGTTAATTTGTTTTTGCGAACCTCTGCCCAAGGTTTAGTAATTCTCAATGCCGCAGATGCTAGCGTAACTTATCAAGTGGTAGTGGAACGCTTGGCTCAACTCAGGCGCTTGGCGGGGGATCGGGTGGGTATTGCGACCAATCGCTCTTAGAGCGTGTTTGAGAAGTTTTGATCCCCCTAAATCCCCCTTAGAAAGCAGGGTGGATTCATTTTCTGAAAAGTAAGG